>JAHFPI010000153.1 GCA_023266795.1 Rhodospirillales bacterium | reverse complement strand
GCCTGTTTTGCCAGCACCTGCGCCACCAACGCGGTTGTCTTGATATCCCGCCTCTTCCAGCGGATATCCGGTACGGTCACAGCCTTTTTGACGGCCAGTTTCCGCGCCGCCATATCAAATGTCGCGGGATAAATCGTCATCACCAGCGTGGAGGACGCCTTCAGGGGAAACTTGAAATCGCGCCGCGCGGCGCCGCGCGTGACTTGCATATAAAGAGCGGCATTTTTCAGCCGGTTGCGACGCACGAACTCCCTCATCACCAGTTGCAGGGATTTACGCGGCATCGGCAAGGCGATCTGTAATTCCTTCAGGGAGCGTTCCAGACGGTCAAGATGCCCGGTTTCATCGGCAAAGCGCCCGTTGATCAGGGCAATCATCTCATAAACACCGTCGGCAAACTGGAAGCCGCGATCCTCAACATGCACCGCCGCAGCGGCATGCGGTACATAGCGGCCATTCACATAGGAAAACCGGGGCATGGCAATTAACCTGCGTCGCGTTCTTTTTCACCGGCGCCCGGCTGATCTTTTTCATTGGTCTGGACGCCGAGCGCCTTGAGCTTGCGATGCAGCGCCGAGCGCTCCATGCCGATAAACCCGGCAGTCTTGGAAATATTGCCGCCAAAACGGTTCACCTGCGACAACAGGTACTCCCGTTCAAAAATTTCGCGGGCTTCGCGGAGCGGCTTCGACATCAGCTCCACCACGCCCTGCCCGTGCACCATCGCCGCCGCTTTTTGCTTGAGATCCGTTGGCAGCATATCCGCCACGATCGGCGCATCCGCCTCTCCCGCCGCCATGATCAGCAGCCACTCGATCACGTTGCGCAGCTGCCGGACGTTGCCCGGCCAGTCATAAGACTGCATCAGCGCCATCGCATCCGGCGCAAAAACGCGCGCCGGCGCATTGGCCGACAGCGCCGCCTGATTCATGAAGTAATTCACTAGCACCGGAATATCCTCCAGCCGCTCCTGCAGGGCCGGCAGGTTGATCGGCACCACGTTCAGCCGGTAATAGAGATCCTCGCGGAATCTCCCCTGCTGCATCATCTCGGGCAAATTCTGGTTGGTCGCGGCAATCACACGCACATCGACGTCAATCCTCTCGCTGCCGCCGAGACGAGTGAAATTCTGGTCCTGCAGAACCCTGACAATCTTGGCCTGTGTTTCCAGCGGCATATCCGCCACCTCGTCTAGAAACAGCGTGCCGCCGTTGGCCTGTTCCAGCACGCCCTGTTTGCGTCCCAGCGAGCCTTCGGCGCCGAACAGTTCCATCTCGATGCGTTCCGGCGACAAAATCGCGCAGTTCAGGACGACGTAATTTTTATCCGCCCGTTTGGAATAATTATGCAGCATCCGCGCCGCGATATTTTTTCCGGTGCCGGGGCTGCCGGTAATCAGCACGCGGCTGCCGGTCGGCGCCACACGCTCGATATTCTGGCGCACCTGCTGAATCAGGAATGAATCGCCATGAAGCTCCGTAGCGGCGCCCAGAGCGCGCAGACGCAGCTCCTGATTTTCCCGCCGCAGCCGCCCTGCTTCCAGCGCACGCTGCGTCAGAACCAGCAGCCGGTCAGCCTTGAACGGCTTCTCGATAAAATCGTAGGCGCCGAACTGGATGGCCGTAACCGCCGTCTCGATGCTGCCGTGACCGCTGATCATGATGACGGGCATATCCGGATGGCTTTTGACGAGTTTCTTCAAAAGCTCCATGCCGTCCATATCGCTGTTCTCAAGCCAGATGTCGAGCACGACCATGTCCGGCATTTTCTCGGAAATGATCTTTACCGCCGTCTGGGAATCTTTGGCACCCTGCGTTGCGTAGCCCTCATCATTCAGAATGCCCTGAATGAGCATCCGGATATCGTCCTGATCATCTACAATAAGAATATTTGCTGACATTTTTTAAGACTTTACATCCCTTGGAAAAACGATAGTGGCTTTCGCGCCGGACTTTGTGTCCTGACGGACACAGTCTTCCAATACCACACTTCCCTCATGGTCTTCCATAATTTTTTTAACAATCGCCAGTCCGAGGCCGGAGCCTTTCTTTTTTGTCGTGACGTAAGGCTCCAGAAGCTGATCGCGCCCTTTTTCTGGTAAACCAAAGCCATTATCCTCGACGGAAATAACGGCATTTTCGCCTTTCTGCTCCACGATCAGCTTTACGTGGCCGTCGCCCGGTTTCTGCTGCTGGCGCTCCCGCACGGCATCGATTGCATTCTGTAAAAGATTGGTGATAACCTGCGTCAGCTGGGAGCGATCGCAACTGGCCCTGATGGAGGGTTCTGCGGCAATAAAACCAAAACGGATGTCGGGGTATGCCTGTTTTTGCAGCACCAGCGCATCCTGGCACACATCGACGATATTTTCCGTCTGCTTCATCGCTCCGGGCATCCGCGCGTAGGCCGAAAACTCGTTCACCATGTGGCCGATGTCGTTGACCTGCCGGATGATGGTATCCGTACATTTTTCAAAGGTTTCCGGATCGTCATGGATTTGCGGCAGATATTTCCGCTTGAGCCGCTCCGCCGAAAGCTGGATGGGCGTCAGCGGGTTTTTGATTTCATGCGCGATCCGCCGCGCCACATCCGCCCAGGCGGACTTGCGCTGCGCCGATACCAGCGCGGAAATATCGTCGATCGTCGCGACGGCGCCTTCGCCTCCCTGTTCGGCGGTGATGCGGAGGAACACGGTCTTGCGCGGCCCGTCACCGGCAGCGAATTCAATCTGCAATGCAGCAGGTTTATCCGGCGACTGATGCGCTTTCTGCAGGATATCTCCGGCTTCGGGAATGAAATCAGTCAGTCTGGCGCCGGAAAAATCATGATAACCACTGCCAATGAGCAGTTCCGATGCCCGCGAATTGGCAAGGGTGACGAATCCCTTTGCATCAAGACCGATCACACCGGAAGACGCTCCCGACAGGACAGCCTCGGTAAACCGCCGGCGTTCATCGAGCATCCGGTTGGCGGCGATCAGTTCATCCCGCTGTTCCTCGATCTGGCGGGTCATCCGGTTAAAGCCGCGTCCCAGCAGGCCGATCTCGTCATCATTGGCGGATTCCGGCACCCTTACGCCCAGATCGCCCCGCCGCACGCGCTCGGCGGCAAGAATCAACGCACTGATCGGCGTGACCAGTTCCTCGGCAAAAACCAACCCGAACCAGATTGCCGCCAGCAAAAGCACCAGCGCGACCGCCATGAACATCGCCGTCACGGACACCTGCAACTGCGATTTCCGTCCCTGCAAGGTGGTATATTCCCTGACGGCGTTTTCCGTTGTCTGCATATGCGCCAGCACGGACGCATCCACCAGCCTCCCGACATAAAGATAGCTATCAAAAAAGCGGTCAAGTTTGACAAGGGCGCGGATGCGGTCATGGCTGTCACCGGTCATCAGCACCACATCCCCGTTCTGCGCTCCCTGCAATGTTTTCTGCGGCAGGCTATCAAGTTCCAGCGTAAAGGACAGCCTGGAGTGCGCCCGCAGCTTTCCGTCGGACGTCACGACAATAGCTTCGGGCAGATTGCGCAGTTGCGACTGCGTCTGCATGTACTCATTGAACGCGTCCTGATTGCCCGCCAGTTCCGGCGCTTCGCGGTTCAGGTCGTTGGCCATCGCCAGCACGTCCGCCCGCATCACCTGCTGGTGTTCCTTGAGATAAGCCTGCGCGACCTCGAGGGATTCATGAACGGCAGTGCTGACGTGCGCGTTAAACCAGGCATGAATGCCGAAATAAAGAAAAATCGAAGAAAACACCGCCATCAGAATGGCCGGCGTCGCCGCCAGCAGCCCGAACACAAACACAAGCCGCACGTGCAGCCTTGCGCCGGCAATACCGCGTTTTCTTTCGCCCCACAGCCGCACGACCTGACGGGCGACCACAGCCCCCATCATCAGCAGCAGGACCAGATCAAGGTTGAGCAGCCAGTAAACCGTATCAATATCCGTCGAACGCTTGGTCAGCACGGAATAAGTCACCAGACATGATAACAGCGCAGCCACGGTCAGAATAACCGCAACCCGCCGCGACAGCGCCAAACGGGAAATAAAACCTATGATGCCCTGAAAATTCATTTCCTGACCTCAATATCAAGTGAACGTATTTTCTTGCGGAGCGTGTTGCGGTTAAGCCCCAGCACTTCCGCCGCTTTGATCTGGTTGCCGCCGGTCACCAGCAGCGTCTGCTCGATCAGCGGTTTTTCAATCTCGCGCAAAACCCTGTCATACAGGCCTGCCGGCGGCATCATCCCGTGGTGCGCCGCAAAATACTCGCCCAGCAGCCTGTCCACCATCTGCGACAGGTTTTCAGCCACAGGCACGCCTCCGGACGCCGCCGGAGAAAGTTTCCGCAACTCCTCCATGACGGTATCACGGTCCATTATATCCTGTGCATAAAGCACGGCCAGCCGGCGGACGAAGCTCTCCAGCTCGCGGATATTGCCGGGCCATTTGAACTCCTGCAGCGCGCGCATGGCGTCGGGCTCGAACACCTTGACCAGCCCGCTGGCAAATATAAAATGCTGCACCAGCGCCGGAATGTCCTCCGCCCGGTCGCGCAACGGCGGAATGTGCAGCGGCACAACATTGAGGCGGTAATAAAGGTCTTCGCGGAAAACGCCTTTTTTGACGAGCGCCCGTAAATCCTGATTGGTTGC
>JAHFPI010000152.1 GCA_023266795.1 Rhodospirillales bacterium | reverse complement strand
TACGCGTAGGAATATCCCATCCCTCCCGAACAGATCGAATCAAGCAGCGCCAATACGCACATTATTCCCGCGACGGCAGCGGTGAAAAAAACCATCAAGTCCCTTCACAAGGGGCAATTTGTCAGTTTGAGCGGGTATCTTGTAAACGCCAATGCGCCGGACGGCTGGAGCTGGAACACCTCTTTATCAAGGGATGATACCGGACCGGGGGCCTGTGAATTATTTTATGTTGAAACGGCGCGTCCCCTGTAAAGTTGCGTTGTTATATAACGGCTTAAGCATGTTTCCGGAAAGCGGAAAGACTTGGTTTTCAATACGGGGATATGCTAGAAAACAGGAGAGTAATTTCGTTATCCGGTGAAGGGTTTTTTATGGCGCGTCCGGCTACGCTTTTTGTCTGCCAGTCCTGCGGCTCCTCCCACAACAAGTGGGCGGGCAAGTGCGAGGGCTGCGGCGAATGGAACACCATCGTCGAGGAGATTGTCGCCGAGCGGCCGCCGCAGGGACTGGGCAAGGCCAAGGGGCGGGTGATCGAGCTTGCGCCGCTGTCGGGCACTGCCGCGTTCCAGCCGCGCCGCAAAACCGGCATCGAGGAATTTGACCGTGTGACGGGCGGCGGGCTGGTGGCGGGGTCCGCCATCCTGATCGGCGGCGATCCGGGCATCGGCAAATCGACCATCCTTTTGCAGGCGGTGGCGCGTTTTTCCGCGAGCACGAAGTGCGCCTATATCTCCGGCGAGGAGTCGATCGATCAGGTGCGGATGCGCGCCCAGCGGCTGGGGCTGGCGGAAGCGACCGTCAGCCTCGCTTCGGCAACCAACGTGCGCGACATCATTTCCACGATGGACAGGGAGAATTTCGATGTCGTCGTCATCGACTCCATCCAGACGATGTATCTCGACAATCTCGATTCCGCGCCCGGTACGGTGGCGCAGGTGCGGGCGGCGGCGCAGGAGCTGATCCGCACGGCCAAGCGGCGTGGCACCTGCCTGCTGATCGTCGGCCATGTCACCAAGGACGGCCAGATCGCCGGCCCCCGCGTGCTGGAGCACATGGTCGATACGGTGCTTTATTTCGAGGGGGATCGCGGCCATACGTTCCGTATTCTCCGCGCGGTGAAAAACCGTTTCGGCCCGACGGATGAAATTGGCGTTTTTGAAATGGGCGAGCTGGGGCTGCAGGAAGTCAAGAATCCCTCCGAGCTTTTTCTGGCGCAGCGCCAGCAGGAGATTTCCGGCAGCGCCGTTTTCGCCGGCATGGAAGGGACGCGTCCGGTGCTGGTGGAAATTCAGGCGCTGGTGGCGCCGTCGCCGCTGGGCACACCGCGCCGCGCCGTGATCGGCTGGGATGCCTCGCGGCTGTCGATGGTGCTGGCGGTGCTGGAAGCGCGCTGCGGCATCGAGATCGGCCCCAATGACGTCTATCTGAATGTCGCGGGCGGCCTGCGGATTACCGAGCCGGCGGCGGATCTGGCCGTGGCGGCGGCGCTGGCGAGCTCCCTTTCCGGCGTGCCGGTGCCCTCCGATATGGTCATTTTCGGCGAGATCGGCCTTTCCGGCGAGGTGCGTAACGTCGGCCAGATGGATACGCGGCTGAAAGAAGCCTCGAAACTCGGCTTCAAACATGCGATGATCCCCTGCCATTCGGGCATCCGGCCAAAAGCGAAAGATAAAAAAGACGAGTTGCGGCTGACGCAGGTTAAACATCTTAAAGACATACTGCCTTTATTCACGGAGGATACAAAATCATGACCCCAGTTGCTCTGGACATTGCCATCGGCGCGGTTATTTTTCTTTCAACCCTGATCGCCTATTTTCGCGGCATCGTTAAAGAATTTTTTACGCTGGCCGGCCTCGGTCTGGCGGTTTTCGTTTCCATGAAAGCCGGGCATCTGCTGGTGCCGGGGCTGAATAAGTGGCTGGGCGTCCCGCTGGAAGGCAGTACCCCGACGGCCGCCGAAAAAGCCCAGAAGGTGCTGGGAATTCTGGCGCCGGATCTGGCGGCGAAGGCGGCGGCGTATGGCGGCACCTTCCTGCTGGTGTTTCTGCTGATGATACTGGTGGGTTTTCTCATCACGCGCTGGATCAAGGAGGCGGGATTAGGCGTCGTCGATCGCCTGCTGGGCGCCGGTTTTGGGTTTGCGCGCGGGTTCCTGCTGGTTTTTCTGGTGTACGTGCCCTGCAAATACCTCAATGACCAGAAAGAGTTTCCGGACTGGGCGAAGAATTCCATCAGTGTGCCGATTCTGCAAAGCACACTGGAATGGTCGAAGACCCATCTTGATCTGGACAAGATGATTGAAGACCACGGCGGCGAAATCGCCATCAAGCTTAAAAAGGTCGATATCGAAAAACTCGGCGCCGAGACCGGTCAGGCGGCGACCGAGCTGAAAGATGAAGTGAAAAAAGAAGATCAGGAAATCCAGAAAGCCGTTCCGGAAACGCCGCCTGCGCCCGTGCCGCCGATGGAGCCGTCTCCGCCGCCACCTGCGCCGTCTCAACCCGTTATTTCACCGCCGCCCGCTTCACCGGAACCTGTTGTGGTTCCGCCTGCGTCGCCAGCGCCTGTTCCGGCGCAGCCGGAGACTGTGCCCGTGCCGAATAATTCCGGCGCTATGCCACCACCGGCGGGTAATCCAGCACCGGTTGGGACAACGCCTCCGTAATGCGCCGCAGGAAACGCATCGGGAGGCTGAAAATTCTGGCCGTCGTCATTATCGCGGCGGCGGTCGGGGGTTTTTTCTTTCTGCGGCGGGATATGAATAAAAACGCCGCGCCGCCGGTTGAAAAACACCAGATCGGTTATAAGGCGGAGGACCGTCAGAAACTTGAGCAGCTCATCCATCAGGGAGCCAAAAGTGACTAACAGGAATTCGGCGCAGAGGCTGGCAGGACGCGTGGCGCTGGTTACCGGCGCGTCGCGCGGCATCGGCGCGGCGGTGGCGAAGGCTTTCGCGGCGGAAGGTGCGCACGTTATTTTACTGGCGCGGACGGTCGGCGGGCTGGAGGAAGTGGACGATGCGATACAGGCGGCGGGCGGCACGGCGACGCTGCTGCCGCTCGACCTGACGAAACCGGAGCAGATCGCCGCCATCGGCCCGACGGTCGCCGAACGATTCAAGCGTCTCGATATTCTGGTGGCGAATGCGGCCATTCTCGGCAGCCTGAGCCCCGTTGCCCTGTCCGATCCTAAAATATGGGAGAGCGTGATGAAGGTCAACGTGCTGGCCAATTATCACCTGATCCGCACGCTGGACCCGCTGCTGCGCGGCAGCGATGCCGGGCGGGCGATTTTCGTCACGTCCGGCGCCGCCCACATGCGCCTGCCGTTCTGGGGTGCCTATGCCGCGAGCAAGGCCGCGCTGGAGGAAATGGTCGCGACCTATGCCGAAGAAGTGGCCTATAGTCCGCTGAAGGTCAACATCCTCAATCCCGGCCCGGTGCGGACGGCGATGCGCGCCGAGGCATTTCCCGGCGAGGATCCGCTGACGCTGCGGCCGCCGGAGAGCATTGTTGAAAGCTTTATCAGGCTGGCGTCGCCGCTGCAGGCCGAGACAGGCAAGGTCGTGGCCGCCGCATGAACATTGCCAACCCGTATACGCATGGTTCGAACCCGCTGGAAGAGCACAATATGAAGCTGCGGCGGTGGGTGATGGTCGCCAGCATGTCGGTTGCCGCCGTCCTGATCGTGTCGAAATTCATTGCTTACATGATAACGGATTCGGTCAGCGTCATGACCTCGCTGCTGGACTCGACCTTTGATGCGGTGTCTTCCGCTGTGACGATGTTCAGCGTCATGCACGCCACGACCCCCGCCGACGAAGAACACCGCTACGGTCATGGCAAGATCGAAGCGCTGGCGGCGCTGGGGCAGTCGATTTTTATTTTTGCGTCCGCCGGCTACCTGTTTTTCGAATCGGTGCACCGTTTTCTCCAGCCGATGATGGTGAAAGAGGCTTATATAGGCATGGTCGTGATGGTTTTTTCGATCGTGCTGACGATTTTTCTGGTCAGTTTCCAGCGCTATGTCATCCGGCGGACAAAATCCGTGGCGATCAGCGCCGACCACCTGCATTACAAGGGCGACCTGTTTATGAACGTCGGCGTGCTGACGGCACTGGTGCTGGGGTATTTCATTCCCTGGCCGTATTTCGATCCGTTGTTCGCGGCGGCGGTCTCTCTGGTGCTGGTTTACGGCGCTTGGAAGATCAGCATAGAGTCCTACGGGATACTGATGGATCAGGAGCTGCCGGACGAAGACCGCGCCAAAATCGAAAAACTGGTGATGGCGCACCCGCAGGCGCGGGCGATGCATGACCTGCGCACGCGCCATAGCGGACAGCGGGTGTTCATCGAGTTTCATCTGGAAGTGGACGGCGCGCTAACCCTGACCAAGGCGCATGAGATCACCGAGGAGCTGGAGCTGGTGCTTTATAAAGAATTCCCGAAGGCCGAGGTGCTGATCCACGAAGAGCCGGCAGGGCTGGACGATCACCGGCTGGACCACAAGCTCAGGGGTTAGGTGGCGTAGGGATTTTTGCTGGTTTTGATGATAAAACGGATCGGCGTGGCCGGGATGTCGAAGTCGCGGCGGAGGCTGTTGATCAGGAAACGCTTGTGCGTGTCGGGGTAGTCGTCGGCGCGCCCGACCCAGAGCGCGAAGGTCGGCGG
>JAHFPI010000151.1 GCA_023266795.1 Rhodospirillales bacterium | reverse complement strand
CGACCATCACCAGGCCGTGTTCGGCTTCTACCGCAACAACGCGCAGGTTCGGCATGGTGCGGGACTTGGCACCCATATGACCGGGCATTTTCTTGCCTTTAAAGACGCGGCCCGGATCCTGACGCATGCCCGTCGAACCGGGGGAGCGGTGGGAAACGGATACGCCGTGCGTCGCGCGCAGGCCGGCAAAGTTCCAGCGCTTCATCGCGCCCTGAAAACCTCGGCCGATCGTCACGCCCGTCACATCGACATACTGGCCGGGCACAAAATGCGAAGCACAGAGCTCGGCGCCGACTTCCAGCAGATGTTTTTCATCAACACGGAATTCAACGACTTTCTGTTTCGGCTCGACTTTGGCTTTGGCAAAATGGCCGCGCTCGGCTTTGCTGACGCGCTTGACTTTTTTGTTGCCCGCGCCGAGCTGAACCGAGGTGTAACCGTTCTTTTCTTTTGTCTGCACGGCCACGACCTGACAGTTGTCAACTTTCAGAATGGTTACAGGAACATGTTTCCCCTTCGCATCGAAGATGCGGGACATGCCGAGCTTTTGTGCAATTAAACCGGTACGCATTTTCTTGTCCTTACTCTTAAACCTTACAGCTTGATTTCAACGTCCACGCCGGCCGCCAGGTCGAGCTTCATCAGCGCGTCGATGGTTTGCGGGGTGGGGTCAACGATATCCAGTAAACGCTTGTGCGTCCGCATCTCGAATTGCTCGCGCGATTTTTTATCGACGTGCGGGGAGCGCAGAACGCAGAATTTCTCAATCCGTGTCGGCAGCGGAATCGGGCCACGCACCTGCGCGCCGGTCCTTTTCGCCGTGTTCACGATTTCTTTCGTGGACTGGTCGAGGATACGGTGGTCGTATGCCCTCAGTCTGACGCGGATATTTTGAGCTTCCATTTTTTAGCATCCTTCTTTTATTCAGCACCCTCTCCCCGCCCCTCCCCCGCTCGGGGGGAGGGATAGGAGAAGTTTAGTTTATTCGACGACCTGAGCAACAACGCCCGCGCCGACAGTACGGCCACCTTCGCGGATAGCGAAACGCAGGCCTTGGTCCATCGCGATCGGAGCGATGAGCTCGATGTCCATCGTAATGTTATCGCCAGGCATAACCATCTCGACGCCAGCCGGCAGGTGAACGACACCTGTTACGTCCGTTGTACGGAAGTAAAACTGCGGACGGTAGTTGGTGAAGAACGGCGTATGACGGCCACCTTCGTCCTTGGTCAGGACATAAGCTTCCGCTTTGAACTTGGTGTGCGGCTTGATGGAGCCGGGAGCAGCCAGAACCTGGCCACGCTCGACTTCTTCGCGTTTCGTGCCGCGCAGCAGCGCGCCGATGTTGTCGCCAGCCTCACCCTGATCGAGCAGCTTGCGGAACATTTCAACGCCGGTGATGACGGTTTTGGTCGTCGGACGCAGACCGACGATTTCAACTTCTTCGCCAACTTTGATGATACCTTGCTCAACACGGCCCGTGCAGACAGTGCCACGACCCGAGATCGAGAAAACGTCCTCAACCGGCATCAGGAACGGCTTGTCTTTCGGACGCGCGGGGGTCGGGATAGCTTCGTCAACGGCCTTCATCAGCTCCAGAATGGCTTTTTTGCCCAGTTCTTCGTTGCTGCCATCGAGGGCGGCGAGAGCCGAACCACGGATGAAGGGGATTTTGTCTCCGGGGAATTTGTATTTTGTGAGCAGTTCGCGCACTTCCATTTCAACGAGATCGAGCAGTTCTTTGTCGTCAACCATGTCGCATTTGTTCAGGAACACGACAATCGCCGGAACGCCGACCTGACGGGCGAGCAGGATGTGCTCGCGGGTCTGGGGCATCGGGCCGTCAGCTGCGGAAACGACGAGGATCGCGCCGTCCATCTGCGCGGCGCCGGTGATCATGTTCTTCACATAGTCGGCGTGACCGGGGCAGTCAACGTGCGCATAGTGGCGTGCATTCGTTTCATACTCGACGTGCGCCGTGGAAATCGTGATCCCGCGTGCGCGTTCTTCCGGTGTTTTGTCAATCTGGTCATAGGCGGTGAATGTCGCTTTGCCCGAACCTGCGTTCTCGGCCAGAATTTTGGTGATCGCCGCCGTCAGGCTGGTTTTGCCATGGTCGACGTGACCGATGGTGCCGATGTTGACGTGGGGTTTGTTTCTCTCGAATTTGCCTTTTGCCATCTTAGTATTTCCTTCCTTAAATTAAGTTTTAGACCTTTTGAATTCAATTTCCGTTCGTTTAAGCCAGTTTTGCCTTCACTTCATCAGCGACAGCCTGTGGTACCTGGCTGTAGTGATCAAATTCCATGCTGTATTGCGCGCGCCCCTGGCTCATGGAACGCAGCGTATTGATATAGCCGAACATGTTGGCCAGCGGCACCATAGCCGTGATGACACGGGCGTTGGCGCGGCTGTCCATGCTGTTGACCTGACCCCGGCGGCTGTTCAGGTCGCCGATAACGTCACCCATGTATTCCTCGGGCGTGACAACTTCCACTTTCATGACAGGCTCCAGCAGCACAGGCTTGCACTTCGGGATACCTTCGCGGAAAGCAGCGCGGGCGGCGATTTCGAACGCCAGCGCGGACGAATCCACATCGTGATAAGCGCCGTCGAACAGTGTCGCCTTAAAGTCGATGCAGGGGAAACCGGCGATAACGCCTGTTTCTTTTTGGCCTGTCATGCCTTTTTCAACGCCGGGAATAAACTCTTTCGGTACGGAACCGCCGGTAATATCGTCTTCAAAGATAAAGCCTGAACCGGGTTCGCCGGGTTCAAAGCGGATAATAACGCGGGCGTACTGGCCCGAACCGCCGGACTGTTTCTTGTGGGTATAGTCGATTTCGCCCATCTTGGTGATGGTTTCGCGGTAAGCCACCTGCGGCGCGCCGATATTGGCTTCCACTTTAAATTCGCGCTTCATGCGGTCGACGATGATGTCGAGGTGCAATTCGCCCATGCCTGAAATGATGGTCTGGCCGGTTTCGTGGTCGACGGCAACGCGGAAGGACGGGTCTTCGGCAGCGAGACGGTGCAGCGCGACGCCCATTTTTTCCTGATCGGCTTTGGATTTCGGCTCGACCGCGATCATGATGACCGGCTCGGGGAATTCCATTCTTTCAAGAACAATCTGGTTGTCCGGATCGCACAGCGTGTCGCCGGTCGTTGTGTCTTTCATCCCCACCAGGGCAACGATGTCGCCGGCGGAGGCCGACTTGATTTCTTCGCGGTTATTGGCATGCATCAGCAGCATCCGGCCAACACGTTCTTTTTTATCCTTGGTCGAGTTGACTACGTAAGAACCGCTCTCCAGCACGCCTGAATAGATGCGCACGAAGGTCAAAGAACCGACAAAGGGATCGTTCATGATTTTAAAACCAAGGCCGGCGAAAGGCTCGCTGTCTGACGGTTGACGAACCATTTCTTCATCAGTGCCCGGCTTGGTGCCTTTTGTAGCGCCGATATCAAGCGGAGAAGGCAGATAATCAACAACCGCGTCCAGCAGAGTCTGAACGCCTTTATTCTTGAAAGCCGCGCCGCAGAGGATCGGCACGAATTTATAGGTAATGGTGCCTTTGCGGATACATTTCTTGAGGGTCGCGATATCCGGCTCTTTGCCTTCCAGATACTCGGCCATCGCTTTGTCATCCATATCGACAGCGAGCTCGATCATCTTGGTGCGGTATTCTTTGGCTTTTTCCAGCATATCGGCGGGGATGGCCATTTCGGTGAAATCAGCGCCGAGATTTTCGTCTTTCCAGACGATCGCCTTCATTTTCAGCAGGTCGACCAGACCGATATGCTCGGACTCGGTGCCAATCGGCAGCTGGGTAACCAGCGGAACAGCGCCCAGACGGTCGATGATCATATCGACGGTGCGGTAGAAGTTCGCGCCGATGCGATCCATTTTGTTGACAAAGCAGATGCGCGGCACGTGGTATTTGTCAGCCTGGCGCCAGACGGTTTCGGACTGCGGCTCAACGCCCGCGACGGAGTCGAATACGGTTACGGCGCCGTCGAGAACGCGCAGGGAGCGCTCGACTTCAATAGTAAAATCAACGTGGCCGGGGGTGTCGATGATATTGATGCGGTGGTTATTCCAGTAGCATGTCGTGGCGGCGGAAGTGATCGTGATGCCGCGCTCCTGCTCCTGCTCCATCCAGTCCATGGTCGCAGCGCCGTCATGCACTTCACCGATTTTGTGGGACTTGCCGGTATAGTACAAAATACGTTCGGTCGTGGTCGTTTTACCGGCATCGATGTGCGCCATGATGCCGATATTGCGGTAACGGTCGAGTGGATATTTTTTAACTTCAGCCATGTTGTCTTACTACCTTTGATTACCAGCGGAAATGGGCGAAAGCCTTGTTTGCTTCTGCCATTTTGTGTGTTTCTTCGCGTTTCTTGATCGCCGTGCCGCGCTCGTTGTGCGCATCCAGCAGTTCACCGGCAAGCTTCTGTTCCATCGTCTTTTCGGAACGCTTCTCGGCAGCCTCTTTCAGCCAGCGCATCGCCACGGCCTGCGCGCGTATCGGGCGCACTTCCACGGGAACCTGATAGTTCGCGCCACCGACGCGGCGCGATTTGACTTCAACCGCAGGCTTCAGCTTGTCGAGCGATTCCTGGAAAAACACGATCGGGTCCATTTTGGACTTGGAAGCAACGATTTCCAGCGCCCCG
>JAHFPI010000150.1 GCA_023266795.1 Rhodospirillales bacterium | reverse complement strand
ATTGTGGGGTATCTGCAGGGGCTGGGGATAAAGGACATTCCGTTTGTCACCCGCGAGTTGGACAAGCTGGATAAAATTGGCGTTGAGAAGGTAGCAAAGATACTGGCTGAAAGCTTTCAGGGTGACACGGCGCTCGCGCAAAAATGTCTAAATATTGTGCAGATACATTCGTCCGATAACAGCTTTATCGACAAAGTACGCGCGCTAGGTGTAACGAATGAACTGCTCGAACAAGGTCTCAACGAACTGAAATTCGTCATGGATAACCTGCAGCATCTTCCTAAAGGTGCGGTCATCGCCAACCTCGGCATTATCCGTGGCCTTGATTACTATACGGGAACTGTGGTGGAAGTGCGGTTTCAGGGCAAGTCGATGGCGATTGGCGGCGGCGGCAGGTATGACGACCTTGCTGGCTCCTTCATCAACCAGAAGCTCCCCGGCATCGGCATTTCAATCGGCCTGACCCGCCTTTTTTCCATGCTGCTCGATGAAGGCTATATTAAACCCGCCGCAAAATCACCAACGCAGATTCTTGTCGTATTGCCGGAAGAATCCCGCCGTTCCGAAGCTGCCGCTACGGCGCATACGCTCCGGCAGCGTGGATACAACGTCGAGCTTTTTCACAGCGATTCCAAAGTGAAACGTCAGTTATCTTATGCGGAACGTAAGGGCATCCTCTACGTCTGGTTTCCGCCTTTCGAGGATGGAAAGCCGCATGAAGTTAAAAATATGGCCAACGGCGAACAGGTTCAGGCAGACCCGTCCAAATGGCAGATTTAGGGAGATACCGAAATGACAATTTATTCGAAAATTTTTTTTAGTGTAATTTTTATCACGTTCTGTCTCGCGGGCATCGCGCAAGCTGCAACTGCACCCGCCGGCTATACATATGCCCATAATGAAGCGGAATACAGCATTTTGCTTCCCGAGGCTCCGACGGTAAAAACGGTCTGGGCGGAACCGGGAAAACACATCCCTTATCTGGAGAAACCGTCCAAGGACTCAGCCCTCGGTGAAGTCGCCACCTTCAAGCGCGTTGACATAGAGACAGAAGATACCTTTGAAGCAAAAATAACTTTTCTCAGGGCGGATCATGATTTTCTGCAGAATTTGAATGAAGAAAAAATAAAAAAGATACTTGAGGATGAATATAAAAATTCACCGCTGAGCGATGGAACATTCAATTATTCAGCCAGCGCCGGCCCCCTGAAATGGGCGACGCTTACCGGTTTCTCTGTTGACCGGAACGGCCACCCCGCTTTTAATGCACTGCACTACCTGACCGGGCAGCAATCCATTTTGGTGGTGCAGGTCGCCTATAGCGTTGAGGACAAAGCCTTTCAGGATTATTACAAGAATATGGTCGACAGCATCACGTACCTCGCGCCGTAAAATAACGTATCCGCTCCACCATCGCATAAAAACCGTTCCGGCGGTTGGGGCTCAGATGCTGGTCTAGCCCCAGTTTTTTAAAAATCTGCTCGACGTCTATTTTCCGACTTCCCCATCTGTTTTTGTCTGAAAGATGGCGCATAAAACGGCAATCAGCCCCCGAACAATCTGGGCATCACTATCTGCCAGCAGGGAAAGCCTGCCGTCCTTGTTCCACTCGAGCACCATCCAGACCTGGCTCATGCATCCTTTAACTCTGGTTTCTTCCGTCTTAAGCTCATCGGGCATCGGCGGCAGACGGCCGCCAAGGTCGATCAGATAGCGGTACCTATCCTCCCAATCATCGAACAGGCAAAAGTTATCAACAATTTCTTCTATATTCATATTCCGGCGTTCATGCTTTGTTAACAGGATACTATGCTAGAATAGAGGTGATTGTGCAGAAAAGCCACACCAAGAATGGTTGGCATTTTCTTCGGTCTGTTCTATTCTGAGAGTATGGGATTTAGCGCCGCCGACTAAAAAAGGGAAAGAAACGGGATGAGCAAAACGGCTTCAGGAGATTCGAAAAATACACTTTACTGCTCTTTCTGCGGAAAGAGCCAGCATGAGGTCAGGAAACTGATTGCAGGGCCGAATGTATTCATCTGCAATGAGTGCGTCGAACTCTGCATGGATATTATCCAGGAAGAGGATAAAACCCAGCTGGTCAAGTCCGGCAAAGGCATCCCCACGCCGCGCGAGATTAAGAAAGTTCTGGACGATTATGTTATCGGGCAGGACCGCGCAAAACGCGTATTATCGGTTGCGGTTCATAACCACTATAAACGTATTGATGAAGGTCTGGCCAAAGGCAGCGAAGTCGAGCTGTCAAAATCCAACATTCTCCTGCTCGGCCCGACCGGCAGCGGCAAGACGTTGCTGGCGCAAACGCTGGCGCGGATTCTGGATGTGCCCTTCACCATGACCGATGCCACCACGCTGACGGAAGCGGGCTATGTCGGCGAGGATGTCGAGAACATCGTCCTGAAACTGCTGCAGAACTGCGATTACAACATCGAGCGCGCGCAGCGCGGCATTGTTTATATCGACGAGGTTGATAAAATCAGCCGCAAATCCGACAACCCTTCCATCACCCGCGACGTTTCCGGCGAGGGTGTGCAGCAGGCATTGCTCAAACTGATGGAAGGCACGATGGCCAGCGTTCCGCCGCAAGGGGGCCGCAAACATCCCCAGCAGGAATTCCTGCAGGTCGATACCACCAACATCCTGTTTATCTGCGGCGGCGCCTTCGCGGGGCTTGAAAAAATCATCTCCCGGCGCGGCCGTTCCAGCTCGATCGGCTTCGGCGCTGAAACCAAAGGCCCAGACGAACGTCGTGCCGGAGAAGTTCTCAAGGAAGTCCAGCCGGAAGATCTGCTCAAATTCGGCCTCATCCCTGAATTCATCGGCCGCCTGCCCGTCATCGCGACTCTGGGCGATCTGGACGAAGAAACTCTGGTCAAGATCCTGACCGAGCCAAAGAACGCGCTCATCAAACAATATGCGCGTTTGTTTGATATGGAAGGCGTCAAGCTCACCTTCCAGGAAGACTCGCTGAAGGAAATCGCCAAGCTTGCCATCCTGCGCAACACCGGCGCGCGTGGTCTCCGTTCCATCCTTGAAATAATCCTGCTCGACACCATGTTCGAACTGCCGGGTATGGAGGGGGTTGAGGAAGTCGTCGTCAAGGCTGAAAACGTCATCAACAACACCCCGCCAATGACCATCTTCTCCGACAAAAAGAAGGTGAAGGACAAGGAAGCCAAAGAAAGCAAAAAGAAGAAAGACGAAGATCAGGCAGCGGCTTCCTAAGTTTATTTTCTACGAGAATCAAGCCTGTTGACATATTAACCTAGCGGCTTTACAGTCTCGCAATATCATAATATTGCAGGAGAAAATCGTGTCCGTTCCTACCAAAAGCAAATTAGCCTACGCGTGGGAGCGTGCGGCGCATAAGGACATGATCTATTCCCATGTTTTCGAGAAGCCCCTCACCGCCGCCGAAACAGAACATCCGCAGAGCAATTATTCCAAGCCAAGGCGTTCCATGTGGATAAAAGCGACGCCGGTTGAAGGCCAATCCAACGCCTTCAAAATGGACATCTGCCGCTATGATACCTTCGGCTATATCGGCGCCGCGCTGGCCTATCGTGAAATCTCCGTTGCCGGCGTCTATACCCGCGAACAGGCGCTGACGATGATCAGGGCGCACGAAGCGGCATGGCTGAAGGGCCTGATGCAGCCCGCCCGCAGCCAGCCTTTCAAAGAAAATATTCAAACCAAGCTGACGCCCTGAAAGCCCCCGTGCCCGCCATTTTCATTTATGTGACCGTTCCTTCCGAAGCCGAAGCGCAGAAAATCGCGGCGGCGGTGGTGACGGACCGCCTCGCCGCCTGCGCCAATATCATTCCTGCGATGAAGTCCCTGTATCACTGGCAGGGCAGGATCGAACAACGGGACGAAACCATCGTTATATTTAAAACGCGGGACACGCTGTTGCAGGCCGTGGAAGCGCGGGTGAAGGGATTGCACAGCGACACCACGCCCTGTATCGTCGCCCTGCCGCTGACCGGCGGGAATGACGATTTCATACAGTGGATATTCGCGGAAACGGCGCAATAAATGGCCTCTTCCCTCATCCTCAGCGTTCAGGAAGGCAGCATCGCCTTCGGTGAAAAAACCATTTTTGAAAAAATGACCTTTCATATCCACGAGGGCGACAAAATATGCCTCGTGGGCAAGAACGGCAGCGGCAAATCCACGCTGATGAACGTCATCACCGGCGACAAGGAGCTGGACAGCGGCGAACGCTGGATTTTGCAGGGCATCAAGGTGGGCTATCTCCGGCAGGAGGTCATCCCCTCGCCCGGCCAGAGCGTGTATGACTTCGTTTTCGAACAGATCAAGCAGGAAGGCGAGGAGGAACTCCATAAATACAAGGTCGAAATGATCATCCAGCCGCTGGAGCTGAATCCCGACGACCGCATGGACATGCTCTCCGGCGGACAGGTGCGGCGGGCGTGTTTGGCGCGGGCGCTGGTGGAGGAGCCGGATATCCTGCTGCTCGACGAGCCGACCAACCATCTCGATCTCGACGTGATCCAGTGGCTGGAGCGCTACCTGAAAGGCTATCGCGGCGCCGTCCTCTGCGTCAGCCACGATAAAATGTTCCTCGCCAACATCTCCGACAGGATTTTCTGGCTTGATCGCGGCAAGATGAAGGACTGCCCCAAGGGGTTTGCCCATTTCGACGACTGGTCGACGGCGCTGCTGGAACAGGAAGAACGCGAGC
>JAHFPI010000149.1 GCA_023266795.1 Rhodospirillales bacterium | reverse complement strand
TCGATGAAGGTCGGTTCGATGAAATAGCCCACGTCGCTTTTGGCGCCGCCGCCCGACAGGATTTTCGCGTTTTTTTTCGCATCGGCCAGATATTCGCTGATCTTGGTGAAGGCTTTTTCGTCGATCACCGCGCCCATGAAATTGCGGAAATCGGCCACGTCGCCAACCTTGAACTGCTTCATCATTTCAACAGTGCAGTCGCGCACCTCGTTCCACAACGACTGCGGCACGTAGACGCGGCTGGCTGCCGAGCACTTCTGTCCCTGATACTCGAACCCGCCGCGCACAATCGCGACCGCCGCAGCCACGGGGTCGGCGGACGGGTGGACGACGATAAAATCCTTGCCGCCGGTCTCGCCGACCAGACGCGGATAACCCTTGTAGCGGCCGATGTTCCCGCCGATTTTCCGCCACATCGCGTTAAAAACCGCCGTGCTGCCGGTGAAGTGGACGCCGGCGAGCTCCGGCGAATCCAGCAATGTATCGGTGATCTGGCGCGAGTCGCCGGGAATAAAGTTGATGACGCCCGGCGGCATCCCCGCCTCCTCAAGCAGCTTCATGATATAGTAACCGCTTAAGACCGCGCTCGACGCCGGCTTCCAGATCACGCTGTTACCCATGAGCGCCGGCGCCGTCGTCAGGTTGCCGGCGATGGCGGTGAAGTTGAACGGCGTGATGGCATACACAAAACCCTCGAGCGGGCGGTATTCCATCTGGTTCCATACGCCCGGGCCGCTGATGGGCTGTTCGCTGTAGAGCTCCTGCGCGAAAGAGGTGTTGAAGCGCCAGAAGTCGATCATTTCCGATGAAGCGTCGATCTCGGCCTGAAAGGCGGTTTTCGATTGGCCGAGCATCGTCGCGGCGTTCATCGTCTGGCGCCATGTCGTCGCCAGCAGCTCGGCGGCGCGGAGCATCACGGCGGCGCGGTCTTCCAACGACCAGCGCCCCCACTCTTTCCGCGCTTCGGCGGCGGCGATGATGGCCTGCTGTATGTGTTCAGGTCCGGCGAGGTGATAGTTGGCCAGCACATGTTTGTGATTATGCGGCATCACGGATTTTGCCGTTTTGCCGGTGCGGATTTCCTTGCCGCCGATCACCAGCGGAATGTCGAGCGTCTCGGCGGCCATCGTTTTCAGGCGGGCCTTCAACTCGGCGCGCTCCGGCGAGCCGGGGGCGTAGGATTTGTTCGGGTCGTTGACGGGCTGCGGGACGCGGCGTGCGCCGCCGAAAGTTGATGTAGACATAATCGCTCGCACCTCAATAAATAAAATTAAAGGGTTGTGGGGCATTTTATCCCCCATATGTGGTAAGTCAATCTTTCTGACCGCCATAAAAAAACAGCACCGGCGCGGTGCCAATGATGGCGTCGGGCGAAATGTTGTTTATAATCGGTTCCCTGTGGAGACATCGGCATGGAAAAACTGGATATCCTTCTCGTCGGTTGCGGCAAAATGGGCAGTGTGCTGGCGGAACGCTGGCAGAAGCTGTCCCTCTGCGGGCAACTGGTGATCGTCGATCCGGCCCTGCCGGTAAAATCCGCCGCCGGCATCCCCGCCGGATTCAAGCCGCAGGTGGTTGTTTTCGCCGTCAAGCCGCAGACGCTCTCCGCAATGGCGGGAGACTATAAAACTTATGCCGCCGCCGGCGCGCTGGTCATCTCGATTGCCGCCGGAAAATCCGTCGCCTTTTTTGAAAAGCATCTGGGCGCCGCCGCGAAAATTATCCGCAGCATGCCCAACACCCCCGCCGCCATCGGCCAGGGCATTACCGTCGCCTATGCCAACGGCAACGTCAGCGCGGCGGAAAAAGAGCGGGCGGCAACGCTGCTCGGCGCCATCGGCGATGTCCTGTGGGCGGAGCGCGAAGCCCTGCTCAATCCCGTCACCGCCCTTTCCGGCAACGGCCCCGCTTATGTTTTCCTGCTGATCGAAACGCTCGCCAAAGCCGGCGTCCACAGCGGCCTTTCCCCGGACATGGCCGAAAAACTTGCCCGCCAGACCGTCATCGGCAGCGCCGCCCTCACCGCCGCCATCCCGGATGTTCCCGCCGCGCAGCTCCGCGCCAACGTCACCACCCCCGCCGGCACCACGCAGGCCGCCCTCAACGTGCTGATGGCAGAACACGGTATTCAGGAACTGTTCGACAAGGCCTTCGCCGCCGCAACAAAACGGGCGGAAGAGCTGGCGGGGTAATTCATACTTTAATGCTAAGTGTTTTTGGGAGCGTCCGCCCGAACGGCCACACGCGGCTTCTTGTGAAGACGGTGTCCCCGATGGCGGGCGACTTTAAATTCTTTAGCAAGATGGTTCCTCGATGCCAAAGAGGATGCCGAAGGTTTCCTTCCCCGCGCAGGCGCCGTCGCCCGTAAAACGGGAGTATCAGAGTCGTCCCATCCAAAAGCTTTGGTAAGAAGGGGGCTCATTTTTCCGGCAACCATTCCCGCCGCCACACTGGAAGCAGCGAGCGAACCAGCAAATGCGATAAGAGCCGTGGCGGGAGCCGCCATAAAACCAAGGCCTCCGGCCGCCGTCATGACACTCGCAAAAACAACAAACCCGGTGCCGAGAACCGCCACAGAAAGAGCAGCAAGAACTGCGCCGCCAAACAGAACCTTCTTCATAAGTTTGCCCATCGCCCGTCCCTTTGGATAGTTCCTGATATACTTGGCTTAATTATGCCTGATTTTTAACGTTATGTCAAATATTAATACTTTATTAAACAATGCCTTAGGCAACCCAAAGGGGGGCAAGTGAACGCGCCCTTATGGGCGAGTCCGGATACCGACTTCCGTCGGTATGGAATGCATGTATATTTTTAATTCAGCCAACAAAAAACCCGCCGTTTTCAGGGCGGGTCACACTTCACAAGCATGACTACATTTGACCAGAAATGTTCCCCAAAGTCAAGAAAAAAATCTGCTGTACGGGAACGCGCGGGAACATGCGGGAACAAAATGGAACGCGCGGGAACAGCGGGGAACGGTGTCGAACAACCGTCACCCCTGCGCAAGCAGGGGCCCAGTTGGCGTTTTTTTATTGCAATCTATACAAGGAGACCCGACTGGATCCCTGCTTGCGCAGGGATGACAATGGAGAGAATGGTTACTCCGTCGGGCGGCGCGGGGATATATTGCGCAGCCGTGTGATAAATCCCATTATCCCCCTTCCCCCGAACATGACAGCAAGGCCGATGAGAAATTGCACAATGCCGCCGAACAAGAAATTATCCCAGGAAACTTTTTTGTTGTATAGCCATCCATCAATAGCCATATGCAATATTGGTATCGCCGCATGAATACAAAAGTAAGTTCCGAGAATAGCAAAGCAAAGTGTCTGAACGGCCTCAAGCGTGACAGGTGAAGTCGGTTTACTCTTATTCTCCTTAGGCAGAATTCCAATGGCCAGCATCCATGGATAAAACCAGAAAAAAGCTGCGATGGCGCCCAGCAACAATATGCCCACTAAAGGACCCACTACTGACTGTACAGACGGAAAGAATAACCACGCAATAGCGGGAACTGAGAACTCCGCCAACAAGTAAACAGCAAACAATCGCGAGACTAACTGCACAATCTGATATGGGTTCACAAAAAACTCCTTAAAAAAAACAATAAAATTAAACCGGCAGCCTCACCACCGCCCTCAATCCCCCGCGATTGCTCTCTTCCAGAAAAATCTCGCCGCCGTGGCTGTGGACGATGTCCTGGGCGATGGAGAGGCCGAGGCCGATGCCGCCGGTTTTGGGGTTGCGGGATTTTTCGAGGCGGTAAAAGGGCTTGAACACTTCGTCGCGCTGGTCCTGCGGGATGCCGGGGCCGTCGTCGTCGACGCAGACTTCCACCGCCGCCTCCTGCTGCTGCACGTTCACCCAGACATGCTTCGCGTATTTGCAGGCGTTGGTGACGATATTGGCCAGCGCCCGCTCGACCGCCATCGGCCGCGCCCGCAGCAGCGGCTTGCCGTCATAGGCCGTCTCGATATTATAGCCCTGCCGCCGCGCGTTATTGACGATGCGCTCGATCACAACCTGCAGGTCCACCTGCTCGGTCGCCTCGTTGCCCTCGCCGCGCGCGAAGGTCAGGTAGCCTTCGAGCATCTTCTCCATTTCCTCGAGATCCTGCCGCAGGTTGTCATTTTCCGGCGTGCTCTTCAGCATCGCCAGTTGCAGCTTCATGCGCGTCAGCGGCGTGCGGAGATCGTGCGACACGCCCGCCAGCATCGCCGTGCGCTGCTCGATCTGGCGGCGGATGCGGTCGCGCATGTCGAGGAACGCCCGCGCCGCCTGCCGCACTTCGCGCGCGCCCTCCAGCTTGAAGGTGGCGACGTCCTGCCCCTTGCCGAGTTTTTCGGCGGCTATCGCCAGCCGGCGGATCGGCCTGATCTGGTTGCGCATGAAAATCACCGCAATCGCCATCAGGATAATCGAGCTGCCGACCAGCCAGAGAATGAAGATATACGTCGTCGGACTGGTCAGGCGGCGGTTGGGGCTGAGATACCTGAGCGTGCGCCCGTCGTCGAGACGGACGCTCACTTCGAAGGCCTTGTCATCGGGATAGGCCGTGATGGTGAAAGGCTCCGTCAGACGCGCGGCCAGCGATTTTTGCAACTTGGCCTCGACGCCGTTCCACGTCAGGCTTTCGGAGAAGCGCGGCGGGCGCGATTTCACCTTCCGGTCCTCGACGCCGACTTTCAGGTCGAGGCCCTCGGACGCCTGCCGGATGATTTTATCCGT
>JAHFPI010000148.1 GCA_023266795.1 Rhodospirillales bacterium | reverse complement strand
GCTCGGCGTCCTATCTCACCAACATGCTCGTCAGCCTGATGCCCGATGCCGGCGGCGACAACGCAATGTGGAAAGAGCGCGCCGTTTCGCTGGTGAGCGCCATTATGCCCTGTCTGGTGTGGAAGCGGGAAAACCAGAATATCCCCCTGAGCATCGGCGTGGTGCGGCAATACCTGACGTTCAAAGCCGTCATCCAGCTGTCGCGCGACGCCATGGTGCCGGAACATCTTCGCGCCAGCCTGCGCGGGTACCTCAATGAGTTGCCGGGATATGTGGATACGGTGTTTGACGACGAGGGTAACGAGAAGCCCATGCCGCCGGATGCGGGCGCGGTGGATACCTCGGTGCCGCGCCAGCAGCACGGCTACCTGTCGATGCAGTTCACGCGCTCCATGTCGTCCCTCGGCGACGACTACGGCTTTATCTTTGATACGCAGGCGGCGGATATCGACATGATGGACGTGGTGCTGAACCGCCGCATTCTTGTCGTGCTTATTCCGGCGCTGGAAAAATCCGGCGATGAAACGGCCAACCTCGGGAAGATCATTTCCTCGACACTGAAGGGGATGATGGGCGCGACGCTGGGCAGCACGATCGAGGGCGATACCGCCACGGCTATCGAGAATAAACCGACCACGTCCTCCACGCCGTTCATGGCGATCTTCGACGAGGTGGGCTATTACACCGCGCAGGGCATGGCCGTGATGGCCGCCCAGGCGCGGAGTTTGGGCTTTTCGCTGATCTTCTCCGCGCAGGATATGCCGGCGCTGGAAAAACGGGTCAAGGAAGAGGCGCGCTCCATCACGGCGAACTGCAATATCAAGTTGTTCGGCAAGCTTGAAGACCCGACCCAGACCAAGGACTTTTTCGAGAAAACCGTCGGGCAGGCGATGGTGACGGAAGTGTCCGGTTTCGCCCGCAACCAGCCGGGCATGATGACCAGAAGCTACATGGATTCGCAGAATGCCAGCGTGCAGGTGCGGGCGCGCGTCAGTTACGACTACCTGAAGGGGTTCACCGAAGGCAAGGCGATTTGCTCCTTTGGCAAGATCATCAGTGAAATAATGATTTACAATTCTGACATCGGCCATGCCAAGGCGATGCGTGTCCACCGTTTCCTGCCCATTCCGCCGCCGTCGGAAGACGCGCTGGAAAGCCTGCATGTCGTGGACGCCGTTCTCCGGCGTTTCCGCAACGCCAAATGGCGGCCGGATCAGGTAGAGATGCTGCCGAATGCGGATATAGCAGCAATGGCGCGCGGCTTTGCCGACGGCAGGAAAGCCGAGGCGCCTCTGACCGAATGCGGCGTGCTGGCCATAGCGGCCGTTGCCGAGGTGCACGGTTCGATCAAGCCGGAAGATGCGCAGGCCGGCGAAGCTCCGGAATCGCCCTCTCCGCTGCAGGCTCCGGTCGGCCAACGGGTTCCTTCACCTGTCGCCGTAGCGGAAAAAGCAGCGGCTGCGGCGGTCGCCAAATCCGGCGGTCCGTTGAGCTGGACGGAAATCATCGGCAGCAGTGATGTTTCGAGCGTTCCTATCCCCGCCGAAGAGACACCGGCGGCATTCACATGGGAAAACGCTATCGGCGTGGCAACGCCGCCGGAGGATAAAAAGCCGGCGTCGCGAGCGGATACAATGCTGTTGCCGCCGGTGGAGGAAGCGCCGCCATCGCAGATTAAAGCCCCGCTCAGCTGGGGAGATATTATCGGCGCGGCGGAAGATGCTGCTGAAAAAGAATAAGACAGGGAGAATGAATAATGCGTACAATGCGGAGCATAAGCCAGATTTTGATGGTGATAGCCATTGGCTTGTTTTTATTTGATGCGGTATATCAGTGGATTGCCATTGCGCGCTTTAAAATCCGCACCGTCGAGGAATTGTGGAGCGACTTCAGCCGCCCCGGATTTGAGCATGCGCGGGCGGCCTTCCAATCCGTGATCCCGCCCAACGGCTGGGATTCTTTCGCGCATTTCCCGGCGCCGGCCGTCATCGCCATCGCGGCGGTATTCTTTTACGCGCTTTTCCGGTTTTTGGCTTTTCTGAGCGGCGCGGGCAAGGACAGCCGCCTGTAAAAAAACCCGGCGCCAGTTTTGCGCCGGGTTTTAAAGGCGTGTGTGCTTCCTCGGTTAAATGACTTCCAGCATTTTCGCCACCAGCGGGTGACGGACGATGTCGGTATCCCTCAGGTATTCGACGGCGATGCCTTCGACTTTTTCCAGTTTTTTCGCCATATCGCGCAGGCCGGAGATGCCTTCCAGCAGGTCGCTCTGGTCCGGGTCGCCGGTAATCACCATCGTGGAGTTCCATCCCAGGCGGCTAACGATCATCTTGATCTGCCCGTAAGTGCAGTTCTGCGCCTCGTCGATGACGACGAAGGCGTTGTTGAGCGTGCGGCCCCGCATGTAGCCGATCGGCGCGATTTCTATTTCGCCGGTGTCGATCAGGTTCTTCAGGCGTTTGAGCCCGAGGCGGTCGTTCAGCGCGTCATAGAGCGGGCGCAGGTAGGGCGCCATCTTGTCCTGTAGGTCGCCCGGCAGGAAACCGATCCGCTCGCCCGCTTCGACGGCGGGGCGTGACAGGATAATCCGGTCTACCTTGCCCTTCTCGAAAGATTCAACGGCGGCGGAAATGGCGAGATAGGTTTTGCCGGTGCCGGCCGGGCCGATGGCGAGCACAAGGTTATGCTTGTCGATCGCTTCCATCAGCGCTTTCTGGCCGTCGCTTCTGGGGCGGACGTTCTTTACGTAGCTCTGGTCGCGCCTGTCCATACAGCCTGCCAGCGGATCCCAGTCATGGTTATCGCGCTTGTCGCCGAACAGCGCATGCACGGTCTGTGTGCTAGGCGCGCGGTTGGCGCGGTAGTTGGCGATTTTGGACTTTTTCCCCATTTAATGTCTTCTCCCTTTTTGTGGTGACGGTGGACGGCGTGTACGATTGTAGTGGATGGAAACACGTTGCGCGTATTCAGGGCACAAAAAAACCTCCCATGGGGAGGCCGCATAACTTTTTACAATCCGTGTGGCGGGGCTGGCGATGATGTGGCGGGCCAAACCCTGCGCGCCGACAATCGGAGGAAGAACATGCAGTCTGATAAGATCCAAAGAGTACTCCCCAAAAGAACCCAAACCCTAAGGATAATCTACACCTTATCGGTTAACCTGTCATTAAGTATTTTGTGGCAGGGGAGAAAAAGGAATCAAAATGTCGCGGCGAGATAACACGGCGTGCAGCGCACCGGCTGCTGGTTTTCAAATTCCATCAGCATAATGACGCCGCGCTGGCGGGCGATGTCGATGATGTCCTGTTTCACATCTTCAAAGACGGCGTGATGCGCTGTAGTGCCTGCCAGTATGCGGTTGTCCTGCAGGGTGAACCAGAACGGCCCTTCAGCGGGGTTCTGGTCGAGGACCGGCTGGCGGTAGAAAAAAAACGCAAGCGCGTTGCGCTCGTTTTTGAATACTTCATATTCGGCGACACTGGTCATGATGTCAGCGCGGCCTGATGAGTTTATCGCCAGCGCCTGTGCCCTGGGGCTGCTTCTGCGCGCCGCCCGGCGTGTGGTTCTGAACCATCTCCAGCGCCGCCGTGGCGGTATAGGCTTTTAATATCTCGGCGGCCTCACTGTCTTTGAGGCAACTGACGGCTTTTTTATTCAACAGGTCGGACATGCGCGACACCTCCTGAGTTCCATTATAGCTTATAATGCTATTTAACCCCAATAAGGTTAAGTTTTGGTTTACATATGTTTTGTTGGCCGGAGAAAAAATTAGTCCAGTAAATCAATGCCAATGCGCAGCAGCAGCCGGTCGAGGATGCCGGAGAGGCCGGTCTGGGGGCGTATTTCCTGTTGGGCGATATCAAAGCGGAACATCTCGTCGCTGACCGACTTTTTCACATGGGCGTGGATCTGCTGCATGTCGAGGCTCGCCATCTGGTCGGCACGCAGCTTTTTGAGAATATCGTCTTCGCGCGGGTCCAGTACGCCGTCGGCACGGGCCAGCAGGCCGCCGAAGTAAATGAGCTGGCCGCGAACGGCGGGATCGTTAATGTGGCTCAGTAGTTCGGGAATGTTTTGCGATGTGGGAGATTCTAGATCATTGGCGAAGGTCGCCTTTTGCTCCGCTGTCAGGCTGTAAACCCGGTCCATATTGGCGATAATGCGCTGGAGATAGGCGCGCTCCAAGTCCTGCACCATACCGTCGGCATGGGCAATGGCAATGACGCAGCGCCACATATAGAATGTGCTGGTACTGACGGGCTGGCCGGAAACTTGCGGTTGAACAGGGGTCATACGCCATAAGGTAATCTATGTCCGCCGTGCTGTCAATCGCCTGATAAACAAGGGCTGCGGGCGTCAGGCCGCGCGGAAAACGTCGCTTTCAAAGGCTTCTTCCCATGTTCCCTGGGTGGAGGCTTTGGAATACTCGGTGGCGCGGTTTTCGAAGAAGTTGGTATGCTCCGCGCCGTTGAGGATCGCGTCCATCCACGGCAGCGGGTTTTTGCTGGCGCCGAAAATCGGCTGCAAACCGACCTGCGTCAGGCGGCGGTCGCCGATATAGCGGATGTAGTCCTTGACCTCTTTTGCCGTCAGCCCCTCGATGCCGCCGATGCCGAAGGCGAGGTCGATAAAGGCGTCCTCATGCGCGACGATCGTTTTGCAGGCGGCGGTGATGTCACGCTGCAGCTCTGCCGTCCACAATTCCGGATTTTCGTCGATGAAGGTGCGGAACAGCTTGATGATGGAGAGCGTGTGCAGCGTTTCGTCGCGTACCGACCAGGTGATGATCTGCCCCATGCCCTTCATTTTGTTGAAGCGGGTG
>JAHFPI010000147.1 GCA_023266795.1 Rhodospirillales bacterium | reverse complement strand
TAATGCCGCGTACAAACGGTTCCGCAGTGAATTCAGCGGGGATATTCTGGCCGCTGCCGCCGGTGCCGGTGCCGGTCGGGTCGCCGCCCTGCGCCATGAATCCTTCGATCACGCGGTGGAAGACGGTGCCGTCATAAAAGCCTTTGCGCACCAGCGCCTTGACGCGCGCAACGTGTTTCGGCGCGAGCTCGGGAAGCAGCTGGATGACGACGCGGCCGTCCTTCAGGTCCAGATAAAGGGTATTTTCAAGGTCGGTCTTGGGCGCATCGGCAAGCGCGGCCGTGGCCATCATGCCAAACGCGAGAACAAGGGAGAGAAGCAGTGTTTTCATGGTTTTTTCCTTTGGTTGCGGTTTTAAGAAGCGAGAGAAAATTTTATAATCCTGTCGGGCTGGCGCGGCGGCTCGCCAACGGCGATTTGATCGACATGTTCCATGCCGTCAATCACCTGTCCCCAGACGGTGTATTCGCCGTCCAGATGGGGCGTGGGGCCGAAGGTGATGAAGAACTGGCTGTCGCCGCTGTCGGGGCTCATGGAACGGGCCATGCCGAGGGTGCCGCGCACAAAAGGCTCGTCGCTGAATTCCGCCTTGATTTTCTGGCCGCTGCCGCCGGTTCCCGTGCCTTCCGGGCAGCCGGTCTGCGCCATAAACCCTTTGATAACACGGTGGAATTTGAGGCCGTCATAAAATTTTGACCCGATCAGTTCCTTGATGCGGGCGACATGCAGGGGCGCGAGATCGGGACGCAGCTTGATGGTCACACGGCCTGATTTGAGCTCAAGGTGGGCGGCGTCTTTCTGATCTGTCATAATACTTCTCCGATAATTGTTTATAAATATATACATTCCTGTCATTCCCGCGCAAGCGGGAATCTCGTAGTATGTGCAGCAAAAGGATTACCCATGAACACTATTATCTATCTTCTGATCAGGGCGTTGGATATATACCTGTGGCTGATTATCGCCAGCGTCATGATGAGCTGGCTGGTGGCGTTCGAGGTCCTCAATACCCGTAACCGCTGGGTATACAAGTTTTGCAGTTTACTGAACAGGGCGACTGCGCCGGGAATGATGTATCTGCGTAAAATTATTCCGCCGATGGGCGGGCTGGACTTCACGCCGATGGTGATGATGCTGGGGATTTATCTGATTCAGGGGGTTCTTTACAACTTAATGATGAGGTAGTTCATGTCCATGACGAAGACAAAAGAAAAAAAGCAGGGCGCGCAGATCATTGACGGCAAGGCGCTGGCCGCCAAGCTGCGCACCGCCATTGCGCGGCACGTCGAAGTGCTGATCGGGGATCATAAGGTTCTCCCGGGGCTGGCGGTCGTGCTGGTCGGGGAAGATCCGGCGAGCGTCGTTTACGTGAGCAACAAGAAAAAAGCGGCGGCGGCGGCGGGCATCCGCAGCTTCGAGTATAACCTGCCGCAGAACACCTCGCAGGACGAGCTGTTGAAACTGGTGCAGACCCTGAACAGGGAAAAGAACGTGCACGGAATCCTGGTGCAACTGCCCCTGCCCAAGCAGATCGACGAGAATACCGTCCTGAAAACGATCGACCCGGCGAAAGACGTCGACGGGCTGCACATCGAGAACATCGGCCGGTTGATGAGCGGGCTGCCGGGGCTGGTGCCGTGCACGCCGCTGGGCTGCATTGCGCTCATCAAGAGCGTGGAGAAAAATCTTACCGGCCTGCACGCGGTGGTGGTCGGGCGCTCGAGTCTGGTCGGCAAGCCGGTGGCGCAATTGCTGCTGCGCGAAAACTGCACGGTCACCATCTGTCATTCCCGCACGCCGCAGATTTCCAGCATCACCCGTCAGGCCGATATTCTGGTGGTGGCGGTGGGCAAGGAGAAGATGGTTAAAGGCGACTGGGTCAAGCCGGGCGCCATTGTCATCGATGTCGGCATCAACCGCACCGCAGCGGGCGGGCTGGTCGGGGATGTGGATTTTGACGAAGTATCGAAAGTCGCGGGGTACATCACGCCGGTGCCGGGCGGCGCCGGGCCGATGACCATTGCCTGCCTGCTCGGCAACACCGTCGTGGCCGCCTGCCGCCAGAACGAACTGACAGTGCCGCATATCGGGTGATGACCGGCCTTGTGCGGGTCAGCTGACGTTCAGGACTTTCAGGGACGTGTCTTTTCTGATGGCGGCCAGCAGTTCCGCCGTCATTAGTTGATGCAGGCTGTGTTCCTGCCCGCGTTCCACGGCATAGCGGACGATAAAGACGGCGCCTGTCGCTGTGATTTTAAGATAGGTGTGCGGCACGGAGAAATCTGTCTTGAGGTGGGTGATCTTTTGCAGCGCCGCTTCATGGCGCTGGATGACTTCGCGATGCTTGGCGTAGGCCTGCTGCACGACATCGCACAGCTTTTTATAAGCGGCCTCATGGTCGATGGCGGGGGAGAGGGTGACGTCGATTTCCCGCCAGACGAAGTTCGTTCCCGGCGGCTGGCGGAAGAACGGCGTGGGCTGGAAGAGGACAGTGTTTGCAAAGCTAACCGTCCGGCCGGTCGGCTGGTATCCAATATCCGATTTTTCGAGCTCCATCACATGGAACCGCAGCAGCCCGATCTGCGTGATTTTTCCCGTGACGCCGGATACCGTGACGTGGTCGCCAGCCCGGATGTCCGAGCGGCTGAAGAACTGGAAATAGGCGATCACCGAAAGGATCATGTCCTTCATGGCGAAGGCGATGGCGGCGGTCAGCAGGCCCGCGACGGTGGCGAGCGAGTTCAGGTCGGTGAAAATCCCCAGAAAAAGGATAAGCCCGATAATGACGAAGAGCACGGCTTTGCGCACGGAGCGCAGCTGGTCCTTGCGCCGCCCGTCAAGCACGTAGCGCCGCGTGATTTTGCGCGCCAGTATGGAGAGGCCGATCGCGGTCATGATGGCCAGCGTCATGAAAATCAGGCGGAGGAAAAGATCCTGCAACAGCTCGCGGATGTGGTGCGAAACAAGGCTGACCCATGAGCTCAGGTCGCGTATGCAGACGGTGAGCGATGTGTTCATCTGGCTCAGGGCCACCGCCACTTTCGACAGCTTCTTCATGTCGGACAAAAGATCGTCGTACGTGGGCTGCGGAGCAGACTGTTGTTTTTTGCCGGAGGGCTTGTCGCCCAGCGTATTGCCCTGCTGCAGGATATCTTTCAGGGCGTCACGGATGATCAGGGAGCGCTCCCTGTTTTCGTCGTACAGGGACTTGGTGTCGCCGAGAAGCGACTTGACCGCGCTCTTTGCCTGGACGAAGCCGTAAATTTTCGTGCTGAGGCCCAAGATGCCGCTGGCGGAGGAGCTGCCGGAGGTCTGTGCGGCTGCGGTGTCCGGCGCCGCCGCTTTCGGCTGTTCGCTGTCGATCTCCGGAACGGTGTCTGCCAGCTGGTCTATCTTGTGTGACAGACTGTCGTCTTCCTCGGCGGGCGCGCCGATGGTTTCGGCGATGGCTTTCAGCAGGCTGAGATGCTCCTGCGCCAGTTTCATCTCGCCCGTGATCCGGTCGCGGCTGGCGCGCGTTTTGGCGTGCGCAAGGTTGGCCTGTAACTGCTCTATCTGCTGCTTTGCCCCGACAATCGCCCTATGGATGCCGGATTCTCTGGAAACATTCTCGGCCTTGTCGTCGGTGACGGCGGGCTTGGCGGCGGCCGGCATAACGCCGGCAAGAGTCTGCGCGAAGGCAAAGCCGTCGTTCAGCGTTTTGGTCATATGCTGCTGCAGGGTGCTTTTCAGGATCAGTTCGCGCGGCAGCTCGGGAGAGACTTCCAGTGAAGCGGCTTGCCGGTGCCAGGCAATGACCTTCTCGAGATAGGGCAGAATATCCTTCTCTTCAATGATCGTGGGCAGGGCGGCTACCGCCACGCCGCCGGCGAGCGTCAGGAAAATCAGCAGGGCCGCCAGACTGTATTTCATGTGGTGAATCATCCCCGCAGTATATTCCCGGCAGTCAGGGATATTCAAGGAGTTTACCGGCGTGGACTTCCATTTTTTCGCGCGGACGGAGGCGGCGCGCCTGCGCTTCTGTAATCAGGGGGTAGTGCCGGCTGCCGTCGAGGGCAAACGCGGCCTCCCAGCATGAGCCCCGGTTATTCAGCCATAATGCGGGATCCAGCCGCCGCATGTCGAAAGCGGCCGAATAGGAGCGCAGCGTTTTGCGCGACTGCACGACATATTCGTGGAAATAGGACATCGTCAGCTCGCGCAGGCTTTTATAGATGGGGTCGCGCCAGCGCAGCCAGATGTGATTGCTTTTGGATATGGCGCCCCAGCAGCCGCGATGGCGGAACAGGGCGACGACATGGTCGTCATCGCCTTCGGCCTTCATGTCCATGAGCAGCGGCGCCTGCCCGTTCAGCAGCAGCGCCCCCGCCGCCACAAACGCGCCCTCGATGCAGTGCGCGTGCTGCCGGCGCAGGACTTCGCTCACGGATAGACAGGTGTCGCCCTCCAGTTCGGCATTGTTCCGTAATGCGGTGACGTAATCCTGAATTTTTTCCGGCGTCTGCAGACGGGCCAGCAGCGCGGCATGGGAGCGGGAAAGGCCCAGTTTTTGTCCAAGAGCTATACGTTTACTCACCGTCCAGACAACTCCCGGAAGCTATTGTAGTCATAAATATTCCCAAAAGAATTTAGTCCACAGGCTTATTATTTTACAGCAGATTGCCATGATTTTCTATCACCTTCAGAGCATAAGGGTGGATAGCCGCCAATATTGTTGCTATAATCAAAGCTGGCTAAGCGGACTACTGACTTGGGGAAGTCAAACGGGGGAGTTCAATCTGTGCTCAAAAGGCTACTTTTAACGGGCGTTGCCGTCGCGGCGATGGG
>JAHFPI010000017.1 GCA_023266795.1 Rhodospirillales bacterium | reverse complement strand
GAGCACGGATGAAACTATTTTCTCCTCTCTCCGCGACAGCGCAAAATTCTTCCGCATCGACCACGGCCACATCGCCCCCGCCGCGCCGCTGAGGGAAGTGGCGCTGTGATTTATAAATAACATTCCTGCACTGTCGTCCCTGCGAAAGCAGGGATCCAGTTGGCGTTTTATGCTGCAGTAAGAAAAGACCCAACTAGGCCCCTGCGTGCGCAGGGGTGACAGTTTTTTTAGACAACAAAATTGCTCCTTATGACAACGAATAACCCCCTGATTTTCTGCATGTTTTCAGGGTGTTTTTTACCCCTCCGAAAATATACCTAAAACTGTGATTTTTCTGGGTTTTTTTGGCATTCTCTGCTATGTTTTTCGAGCAGAATCAAACACCCATGAAACAGGACAAAGATATGACGAGCGACGCCGTAAAAGTGAAGTCTGACAAGCAGACGGCGATCGATGACTATGGCGCGGATTCCATCAAGGTCCTGAAGGGGCTGGATGCCGTGCGCAAGCGTCCCGGCATGTATATCGGCGACACCGATGACGGCTCCGGCCTGCACCACATGGTCTATGAAGTGGTCGACAACGCGATTGACGAGGCGCTGGCCGGTTATTGCGACGGCGTGGACGTGGTGATGAACGCCGACGGCTCGGTGACGGTGCGCGATAACGGGCGCGGCATCCCCGTCGAGATCCACAAGGAAGAAGGCGTCTCCGCCGCCGAAGTGATCATGACCCAGCTGCACGCCGGCGGCAAGTTCGACCAGAACTCCTATAAAGTTTCCGGCGGTCTGCACGGCGTCGGCGTTTCCGTGGTCAACGCGCTGTCCAAAATCCTCGACCTGCGCGTCTGGCGCGACGGCAAGGAATGGGCGATGCGCTTCCAGCACGGCGTTCCCGTCGCGCCGCTGAAAATCGTCGCCGACTGCGACAATGAAAGAACCGGCACCGAAGTGACCTTTACCCCTTCCGAAGAAACCTTCACCATGCTGGAGTTCAACTTCAACACGCTGGAGCACCGCCTGCGCGAGCTGGCGTTCCTCAATTCCGGCGTGAAACTGACGCTGACCGACAACCGCAAGAAAGAAACCAGAACCGTCGAAATGTACTATGAAGGCGGGCTGATCGCCTTCGTCAATTACATGGACCGCACGAAGAACGTCCTGCACAAGCCGCCAATCTACGTCAAGGGCGAGCAGGCGGGCATCACTATCGAAGCGGCGATGGAATGGACGGACGCCTATCACGAGGACACGCTCTGCTTCACCAACAACATCCCGCAACGCGACGGCGGCACACACCTCGCGGGCTTTCGCGGCGCGCTCACCCGCACCATCAACCAGTACGCAGAAAAATCCGGCCTGCTTAAAAAAGAAAAAGTCGAGCTCAGCGGCGAGGATATGCGCGAGGGCCTGACCTGCGTTCTCTCCGTGAAAGTGCCCGACCCGAAATTCTCCAGCCAGACGAAAGACAAGCTGGTGTCCTCCGAAGTCCGCCCCGCCGTGGAAACGGTGCTGTCGGAAATGCTCTCCAACTGGTTCGAGGAACACCCGTCCGACGCCAAAAAAGTCGTCGGCAAGGTCATTGAAGCCGCCGCCGCCCGCGAAGCTGCGCGCAAAGCGCGTGACCTCACCCGCCGCAAGGGGCTGCTCGACGTTTCCTCCCTGCCCGGCAAGCTCGCCGACTGCTCGGAGAAAGACCCGGCGCTGTCGGAAATATTCATCGTTGAAGGTGACTCGGCCGGCGGCTCGGCCAAGCAAGGGCGCAACCGCCAGAATCAGGCCATCCTCCCGCTGCGCGGCAAGATCCTCAACGTCGAGCGCGCGCGGTTCGACAAGATGCTCGGCTCGGAGCAGATCGGCACACTGATCACCGCGCTCGGCACCAGCATCGGCCATGAGGAATTCAACATCGACAAGCTCCGCTACCACAAAATCATCATCATGACCGACGCGGATGTCGACGGCTCGCACATTCGTACATTATTACTGACCTTCTTCTACCGCCAGATGCCGGAAGTCATCAAGCGCGGCTACCTCTATATCGCCCAGCCGCCGCTCTATAAAGTGAAGCGCGGCAAGAGCGAGCGCTACCTCAAGGACGACCATGAGCTGGAAGAATATCTGATCGAGGGCGCGGTCGAGGACCTCCGCTTCAAACTGTTCAACGGGCAGGTCACCTCCGGCAAGGATTTCCAGCGCATCCTGCACCTCTCCAAAATCGTCAAGCAGAGCATGGAGCAGATCGTCGAGCGCATCGGCAGCCAGCATATCGTCGAGCAGACCGCCGCCTGCAACGGCTTCAGCGCCGACGAACGCACGCAGAAAACGGCCGACACCATCGCGCAGCGGCTGGACGCCCTCTCGCCCTCCTACGAAAAGGGCTGGAAAGGCCTCATTCACAACGGCGGCTTCACCTTCACCCGTACGATACGCGGCGTCGAAACGCGCATTGAGCTGGGCGCGGATTTCCTCAACGGCCACGAAGGGCAGCGGCTGGCGAAAGCCCATGAAGTCTTTACCGAGTTCTTCGGCGGCGTCGGTATGCTGCTGCTGCCGGAAGGCAAGGAAATCCAGATCACCGGCCCTTATGATTTATTCAAGAAGGTTATCGAAGGCGCGAAAAAAGGCCTGACCACCCAGCGCTACAAAGGTCTCGGCGAAATGAACGCCGAGCAGCTGTGGGAAACCACCCTCGACCCCGCCTCGCGCTCGCTGCTACAGGTAAAAATCGAAAACGGCGACATGGCCTCGGAAATCTTCTCGACGCTCATGGGCGACATCGTCGAACCCAGACGCGACTTTATTCAGGAGCATGCGCTGGAAGTATCGAATCTGGATGTTTAGAAGATGAAATTTTTATCCAACTTGTGCTGGCTTTTATTTTCATTCAAAGGACGGGTGGGGGCTAAAGGATATTTCTTAAGTCTGGCCCTAGCTTTGCCGTTTGCCTTTTACTGGATTAGCCTCTCCAAGCACATTGGAACAAATACGCCCGTTGAAAATATTTTATTTATTGCCCTTACTGCAATAATGCTCTGGATAAACTTTTCAATTTTAGTAAAAAGGTTTCACGACGTAGGCTTAAATGGATGGTGGTCATTATTAACCCTGCCTGCTAATTATTTTTTAAAAAGCGGCCAGTTGGCATTAGTGGCAATTATAGGAATGATGGCCCAAGACAAAAAATCGAATAAATACGGCGATCCCTATTCAACATTATTCCCGCCATCCCTCTAGCCGTCATACCGGCGAAAGCCGGTATCTTTTTTGCCTCGCAAGAGAGATTCCGGCTTTCGCCGGTATGACATTGTTTGTAAACTCCCTGAATGGAAATAATATTCTGCGTTTATATTTTAACGAATAAAAAGAATGGCGTCCTTTATACCGGCGTTACAAGCAACCTGCCCAAAAGGCTGCACGAACACAGGAATAAAATGAACGACGGCTTTACGAAGAAATATAATTTAACAAAGCTTGTGCATTACGAAGTTTTCAGTGACGCCGAAAATGCCATTCACCGCGAAAAATGCATCAAGGAATGGCAGCGGAAATGGAAGGTTGAATTAATAGAAAAAGAAAATCCTGACTGGCGGGATTTATTTGATGACGTCCTCAAATGAGATATCAGCTTCCGCCGGTATGACGTTTCATTCCCTTACAACCACCCGCGCCGCTTGAAATAGAGATAAGGGACGACGGCAGACAGGACCATCATCACCAGCGCGAAAGGATAGCCGAGGACCCATTTCAGTTCTGGCATCAGCTCGAAGTTCATGCCGTAGACGGAGGCCACCAGCGTCGGCGGCAGGAAGACGACGGCGGCGACGGAAAAGATCTTGATGGTGGTGTTCTGTTCGATGCTGATCATGCCGAGCGTGGCATCGAGCAGGAAGTTGATTTTATTCGACAGGAATGAAACGTGATCCGTCAGGGAATGGGCGTCCTGCGCGAGCGTCTTGATCCGCCCTTTCAGGTCGCGGCTGATAACCTTGGAAGGATCGAAACTCTGCCCCAGAAAAGTCAGCAGCCGCCCGAGTCCGACCAGGCTCTCCCGCGCTTTCGAATTCAGGTCGCCCCTCTGCCCGATCCGGCGCAGGATGTCGTGAAAATCCTTGGGGTCGCCCATCTGGCCGTCTTTCTGGTGGTTAAAAATTTCCTGCGAAACCGTGTTAACATCGTTCGCAATGCTCTCCAGCACGTCGGCAAGCCTGTCCACGATGACCTCGAGCAGGCTGATGAGCATGGCTTCCTTGGAGCCGTAGTCGCCGGCGATGCGCTGCGCTCTGGCGGAGAAAAGCTGGAATGATTTCGGATCGCTGTAGCGGATGGTCACCAGGGAATGGTTGGCAAGCACGAACGTCACGGGCAAAGCCTCCGGTGAATCCGAAGCCGAGTTCGACAACAGGGTCGCCGTCATGAACAGCGCCTCGCCCTCCTTGTAAAGACGGCTGGAGATTTCGATTTCCTTCATCTCTTCGTGCGTCGGCATTCCGACCTGCAAAGTCTGCTCGACCAAAGTCTCTTCTTCCTTGGTCGGGTTCAGCAGGTCGATCCATACGGGATTTTCGGGAAGGGCGGCGGGCGCTTCTTCCTTTTTCAGTTTTCTCTGGTCCGGTGTATAGACTGTCAGCATTGCGCCATACTTTTAAGCCACGCTCCTGATTTTTTCCGGCGCGGCCAGCGCTTTGGCTTCACCGCTGATGAAGTGCTTGCGGCAGAGGGAGGTATAGAGGCTGTTGCCGCCAATCGCGATCTGCGCGCCGGCGCGGGCGACTGTGCCGTCCGGCTCGATGCGCGCCGTCTGAGTGGCTTTCCGGCCGCACCAGCAGATGGTCTTGATCTCCTCAAGGTTGTCGGCGAGGCGCAGCAGCGCCGCCGAACCGGCGAACAATTCCCCGAGGAAATCCGTCTTCAGCCCGTAGGCGATAACGGGAATATCCAGATCGTCGACAATCCGCGCGCATTGAAAAACCTGCTCCCCGCTTAAAAACTGCGCCTCGTCGATCAGCAGCGCCGCCACCGGTTTTTCGCCGTGCATCAGGCGGATGAATTCAAAAATATCCGTCGTCTTGCCGAAGGTGTGCGCCGGCAGGTCGAGGCCGATGCGCGCGGTGATCTTGCCTTCGCCGAAGCGGTTGTCGAGCTGCGCCGTCATGGCCACCGGATTCATCCCGCGCTCGATATAGTTGTAATGCGCCTGCAGCAGCTGCGTAGACTTGCCCGAGTTCATCGCGGCGTATTTGAAATAGAGCGAGGCCATGTTACTTCTCCATTTTTTCTACAGGGTTGACATAGGTTTTTAAAATCCGGAAGTTTGACGCGCCTCTGACCTGCTCCGTCGTCAGCATCCCGAGGGGGCAGGCGTCGCTATAGGCGACAAAACCGCCGCCGACCATCCCGTGCGTCTGCTGCGGCACCTCATGAAGAACGGCGGGAGCGCCGGTTTTCGGGTCGCGTTGCAGGAGGCCTTTGGCGAAATCGTCAAAGCCGAAAATGAACGTGGCTTCGCCGCGCTGCATCGTTTTTCCCAGAACGACGGCCAGATACACCTGCCCTGCCTGCTCGATCAGCGTCGCGCCGGCAAGAACGCTGTAAGGTGCGGCGGTATCCGAGGGAATGGCGGCCAGATCTGATGTTTGCAGCAGCGTCCCGACGTAGCGCCAGCTGTTGCCGTGATCGAGGGAAACGATCATGATAACGCGGTCCGGCGTCGTGCCGCCGGTGAAGGCCGACAGCGTCATGACCAGCGCGCCGTCTTTATAAACCGCGCTGGGGCGGGAATAGGCCACCACCTTTTCGAGAGACGGGTCGAGGCGGTTGAGATGCAGCCGCACCATCGGCTCGTAGGGCGGCGGCGGATAATCCGGCGCCGGCGAAAACAGCCATTGCTCCGTTGACCATTCCTTTGCGGGATCGGTCGCGTACTTGTAGACGATCATGCCGTAGTGCTGGGCGACCTGCAGCGTATACATCGGATCATCCGCCCAGAAATATTTATAGGCATATAGTTTCCATTCATGGCCACGGTCGTCCGGATCATGAACAAGAGTCGGCGTCTCCACGCGCCAGCTCCCCGTGCGCAGGACGGTCTGGCTGTCCGGCGCCAGAATCTCGTCGTTCTTCCCCGCAATGCCGTTGGCGGTGGCGGTCCATCTCTTGCAAAAATCCGCCGCGCTTGACGACGCCAGCCGCACATGCACGAGGCTGCCGCCCTTTTCCGCATTTTCTCCGGAAGTATAGGCCAGCCAGACGGTTTGATTCTGCGGATCGTAAGCCAGCGACGGGTCAAACATGGCGTCAGACGGATGCCCGCCCGCTGCCGAAATCTCCAGCGGGCCGGGAACCGGCGCTTTCGGACCGGCATTCCGGCCCAGCAGGATGGCCGGCACCTCGATCATGACAAACACGACAAACACGCTCCCGACGGCGACGACAATTTTATATTGCCAGGGCAGCTTGGCAAAAACTTCGCGGAAGGTTTGTCCGTATATTTTCACAAGCGGCGGCCGCTACGCGGCGGCGGGCAGGTCGATGGCGAGAATCGCCATGTTGAAATCGTAGGACACCTCGCCGTCATCCTCGTCCTTGTAAATGACGCCGATGAACTCCCCCGCCAGCGTCACCTCGACCGAATCCTTCACTTCTTTTCTTTCCGTGAGGGCCAGCTTGGAATTGGCAAATTTTTCCTGCAGGTATTTTTGCAGCAGGGTGATCTCTGGTTTGCTGATCGTACTGCTCATGTCTCGGGTCTCCTTTGCCATGCATTGCTTCTTTGTCGTTCATTATAACCACATCGGGCGTCCGCAGGAAATGGCTGAGAAATGCCTGTGAAAAGAATGTCTTATGCATAAGGCGCTTGACTTGTTTTAGACATTATGTATACTGCTTCACCTACGTAACCGGAGTCCCAGATGACCGCAGAACGCGACCAGCAACTGATCGACAGCGCCCGCACGGGCGACCTCGCCCGCGTCCAAAGATTGCTGGCGGCGGGCGCCGACTGGCACGCGCAGAAAGAAGAAGCGCTGTATCAGGCGCTGCAAAACGGCCACATGGAAACAACGGCGAAAGCCCTGCTGGTCACGCTGCTGGAAGCCAAGATCGCGGCCACCGGCGGAAAGATGTCGGACACGATGGAGGTGAACTACCTCAGGGCCACCCTGAACACGATGCCCCCCCTGCAACTTATTTCCTTCGCCATGCGCCACCAGAGCGAGGGGCTTTTCCGCCATCTGCTCGACAAACATCCGGAAGAACTGCTGGAACAGGGGCTGACGTATTGCCAGATCGGGAAGCAGTATCACTTCGTCAAGCCGCTGCTCGACGCGGGCGCCGATGTGCAGCGGGCTTCCGGTGAATGGTTCTACCGGCTCATCTGCGAAGGCGAGATGGAAACCGTCAGGGAAATGATTCGCCACGGCATCGACGTCAACAAAACATTCAGCCCCTCCTACGGCGAGTGCCGCCATCCCCTGCAGGCGGCGGCGACACTGGCGGATCCGCTGCTGCGCGAAAGTTTCTATGACCTGCTGATCGCCGCCGGTGCCGACCTGCGGGTGCAGAACGGCGCTGTCGTCAAAGAGATGGTGAGGTGCGGCCTTACAGAGGTTTTTGAACTCTATGACCGGTTTGATCCGGGTTCGGAAATGATGGCCGTCTATGGTTACAGCCGGTCAATCTTCGCCGCGCCGGACATTCAGGCGGAAGCCCTGAAACGCTTTCCCTTCCTCAAAAGCTGGATCGACCGCGACCTGATTGCACCGTTGTCATGCGACGAGGACGAGGTTTTTCAAAACTGGCTCGACCGGCTCACGCCCGATGACCTGACCGCCGATGACGGTTTTGTCATGAAGCTGGCGGTGGCATCGCCCCGCCCGAATATCGCAATCCTTGATATGCTGGAGATGGGCGGCCTGCTCAACACGCAAAAAGATCCGCCGCTGAAAATCGCCGCCTTGCTGGGAAAAGCCGAACTTATCGGCCTGCTGGCGGAATACGGCGCGGATATTTATGCCGCCCACGCCGTCACCCTGCGCGGCATGGATAAAGTATATCAGGACGATGTTATCGCGGCGCTGATGGCGCAGGTTGAAAGCACCGCCGAGGTTTCCGCCCGTATTCTGGCTGCGGAATTTCCCGGAGCGCCGGACCCCGCCACCCTGCGCCGGCTGTCGCGGGATACAATAGGCGACACGGGCCTGACGCTCGCCGCCAAAGCGGGATTGTTCCAGCCGCAGGCCGGCATCACGGCGGAGGATTTTCTGCAGGAAACCGCGCATCAAACCACAACGGCGGCGATACTTGCCGCACGCGGGGAGTACGACCTTTTGTTCTCCCCGAAAATCTGGAGCGGCGACATGCAGGGCGTGGAAAAAGTCTGGGCCGCGCTGAGACCGGACGAACAGAAACAGGCCGCGCCCTGCTATCGGCATCTGCTCGAGAACCGCAGCACCGCCGGCAAGCAACAGCGCCTGAAAGAGCTGTCCCGGGGTAATAAGTTCAAACTCGGCCCGTCGTAGGTTTCATCAAATTTATCTACACGCCCGTCATACCGGCGAAAGCCGGTATCTCGCCGCCGTAATAAACAGATACCGGCTTTCGCCGGTATGACAATTGAGGGCTTTAACGAAATTTTCATAAATTTTAGGTAGAGTAAAAGGATGCGGTATGCGCGTCCCTTGTAACAGGCTCACTCGGAATTTTGTTTTAAATGAATACTTTACCAACTTTCTCCCTCCTTTTCAGTTTCGCGGTTGCCACGCTGGTCGTGATGCAATCGTTCCCCGCGCCGAAAGGCCTGCGGGTTAGAAAGCGTTCCAAACAAACCGCAAAAACTGACAGACGCAAAAGGAGACGATGATGGCTAAACTTGACTTTCCTTCTTCCTCCGGCGCTTCCGCCGACACCGAGGAACTGGCCCGGGAACTGCTGCTGGAAAAACCCGACAGGCATCTTATCGAATGGCTCGTAAAAGACCATGGAGCGGATGTGACGGAAGCGCTGGCCATCGCCCGCCTGAACGAAAAAGACCTGCTCAGGAATCCGCAGCTGCGGCCGCTGGGCCTGCAGAAACATCTGCACCGCAGGTAGATCCATACACAATCGCCACCCCGACGCCATGCCGCCGAAGGGCGGCATCCGGTACGCGGCGAAGCCGTATTCATAGATGCGCTTCGCGCGGCCAGACCCCGCCCTTCGGCGGGGTGGTGACGTGCTTGGATAATCTTCGATTGGCTATTAAAAAAAAGCCCCCGCCTGTTTGAGCAGGAAGGGGCTTTTTTTATGTGTGTATCAAAGAACGACGATTAGAGTTTCCAGTCGCCATCGCCCGGTTTTTTCGGGGGATCTTTTTTCGGAACCGGAGGTTTCGGTGTCGGTTTCTGACCGCCGCCGAAATCGGGGAGATCAAAACCGCCGATGCCGCCCAAGCCGCCGAGCAGGCCGCCGAGCAGGCCCTGGCTTTCCTGACGGATGGTGTCGGTCAGTTCAGCGAGGGTTTTTGCAGCTGCAGGGTCTGTCTTGGCAGCGTCCTGAATCTGTTTCATGGCCATCTGCAGTTGGATGAATGAAAAGCCGATCGACTGGATAAGCGCCTTGGGATCCGAAGGATCCGCTTCGAGCATTTTATCGACCACGGAATTGAAGGTCGCGCTCAGCCTTGCGAATTTCGCTTTGGAGGGGCCGGTGCTGTTATCGGCAGCGGTCTGGAAAGCGGCTTTCAGGTTGGTAATAACCTGCAGTACTTGTTCGGGATCTGGTTGCGGGAAGTCCATAATAGAATCTCCTTCACGGGGTTAAAATATGTCATAAGGTATGCAACACATTCCCAGAAAACGGATTTTGAGTCAAGCAGCAAAAACATCCCGATTCACCGATTTTTTGCAGTTATGTTAACAGCAAAGCGCTTCTGTAGAAAAATTATACACCCCCTGTAACCAAGGCGGCATATGGGTTTCAGGCGCATCAGGTTCGGCAAATAATAAAAATTTTAACAAACGATTCAGAATTAACCATTTGTTTACTTTCTTGTGGTGTATAATGGGTACGTACACCACATATAGTAGTCATTCTCTTCTTTTCCCCCAAGGAGTGCCTTAATGACCCCAACCGTGATGACAGACCACTTAGCTTACAACTGCAATCTTAACACCACTGAGTTGATCACCCAGCTCAACAACCCCTCCCCCTTCGATCTCGTTCGCCAAAGCTTCATGCATGACCTTGCCCGGGAAGGCGACCTTCTCAGCGCCGAGGTTATTTTTGATGCCGGCAACGCGCTCGACCTGCCGAACGACGAAGGCCGCCGTCCCCTGCATGAGGCGGCCTTCTTCGGTCATCTTGATATGGTGCGGTTCTTCGTGGCCAACGGCGCGGTGATTGATGCGCCGATTCACCCCTTTGGCCACACCGCACTTTATCTTGCCGTCCAGCAGAGCCGCTACGACATCGTGCAATACCTGATAAAAGCCGGCGCACGGCTCAACGTCGCGGATACGCTGCTGGGCACGAGCCTGCTGCACATCGCCGCCGCCAAGGACGACATGAAAATGGCCGGTATGCTGATCGCTGCGGGCATCGACATTTTCCATGAGGACAAAAAAGGCCGGACCGCGCGCGACATCGCCGCCTGCCACAACTACCGTCCTCTGGAGAAAACCCTGCTCCGCGTCATGGAGCATCATGCGGTGTATGCGGTCTAGCGCTTCCCCCCGCACAGCGCCAGCCAGACGGCGTTGTTCTGGTCGATCTGTTTTTTAGTGGCTTCGGTGTCCTGCCGCGCCATGTAGACCGGGCGGTAAACCGCACAGAAGCTAGCGCGTGAAGCGCTCCCGCACCCGTTTTGCAGCAGCAGCATCAGAATCAAGGGCGTCGCGCGCCATCTCCGCCGTGTGAATATCATCCAGCACCTGTTTCATCTCGTCGTTCTGCTCGTTTTTGCGGCCCTGCGTTTCCAGCACGTACACAAGGCCGATGAGCCCCAGCAGCACGCCCGCGCCGCCGATCAGTTCGTAGAGCATCAGATATCCCTGCTTTTGTCGCGCAGGGCGGCTTCGGTTTCATCGATCATTTTATCGTCCAGCGCCGTGGGGGTTTTCTGTGCCAGTTTACGCGCAAGGGCAAAAACCGCTTTCAGCGCCAGCACGATCACCGTGGCAAGGCCGGTGGCGATGGACAGGCCGAGCGCGTCGAGATTGGGGATGAGGTCGAGGATATTCTGCATGGGGGGTTTTCCTTTCGGGGTTAAGCAGTCAGTGGTAATACAAGATTGGCCGCCTCTTCATAAAGTTCCGGCGCGTACCAGCCGGGCGGCCTGCCGGCGGGGGGATGGCCGTTCTCGCGCAGGACGATCGCCCGCGTTAGCGCGGTCAGCAGCGGTTTCGCGGTGAGGTCGATTTTATCGGTGCGCTTGACCTTCAGCGCCTGCGTCACGGCATATATATAGGCATCCGTGGCGTTTTCATGCGGCGGGGCGAAGCGGTTGATGATGCTGCCCACCGTATCCAGATTGTATTTCAGGTAATAGGTCAGCAGCGTTTTCATCAGCGCCCGCAGGCCGTAGAGCGCGGTGGTGAATTCGGCGAAATCGGCATCAAGCGATGCAGGCCGCTGCCCCTGCCAGACGGTTTTCGACAGGCGGATATTGCCGGGATTGTTGTTGCGGATTCCGCGCGGCAGGAGAATGGCAAGCATGATAGTTCCTTTGCTTACGTCGTCCCTGCGAAAGCAGGGATCCAGTTGGTGTTTTATTCTTAATAAGGTAAAGACCCGACTGGGCCCCTGCTTTCGCAGGGGTGACGGTTATTTTAAATTTATCCTTTGGTCCGTAAGTATTGTTCGATGCGGAAGATCCCGCCGCTCATGTTGTCGAGCCGCTGTTCGAGCGCGGCGAGGCGCTCGGCGGTGTGCTGGTTGCTGCTGATCCATTTCTCGATATGGTCGACGCGTTTGGTCAGGGACGCCGCCCACCAGACTGTCGCAATCAGGTGCACGACCAGCGTCACCGTCAGCATCAGCACCGGTATTGCGGAAGCGTCGAGCGTCATGGCCGCGCCTATACCGTGTCGCCGATGTTTGTTCCTTCCGGAACCTGAACGAGCGTCAGGCCGTCCTCCGGCGCATAGGGCGTCACGCCGTCGTAGGCGATCAGGTTGACGACTTTATTTGTATTATCGATCAATGCAAAAATCATGGAGACCTCCTGTTACGCGCAGAATTCTGTGATGACGACGAGCCCGATAGTGCCCGCGCCGCCCGCCTTGGATGTGCCGCGCGCGCCGCCGCCGCCCGCGCCGTAGCCGGTGGCGGCAACGCCGAGCACCGCAGCGGGAGCCGCGCCGCCGGAAATCACCAGTACAGAGCCGCTGCCCATCATGGAATCCGCACCGCTGCCCTGCATGTTGACCCAGCCAGTACCAGCGGCTACTTGTTCTCCATTGGCTCCGGCTCCGCCGACAATACCGACATCCGCCGTGCCGGCCGCTCCGCCCGCGCCGCCAGTAGAGGTATGCGCCGCCGCCGTGCCGGTCGTGTCGCCGGTGCCGCCCGCGCCGCCGTTTGTGGTGATGATCGTGCCGACGGAGGAAGCGCCGCCTGTGCCGCCGTTGCCGCCGGTGTTGGCGCCCGCCGTGCCCGCCGCGCCGACGGTGACTGATTTCGAGGCGCCGATCGCAGCCGCCGTCACGACAGAGCGGGCATAACTCCCCGCGCCGCCGCCGCCAGCGAAAGCGTTATTGCCGTTCGTCCCGCCGCCGCCCCCGCCGCCGCCGACCATTTCGATGATGCAATACAGCATCCCCGCCGTCGGCGTGTAGGTGCCGCTGCCGGTGAAAATCTGTTTCTGGACGGTGGCGACACCGGCAGCCGCCGGCGTCTGGAAGGTCGGCTTCGCGCCCGCGCCGTTGCTGGTCAGCACCTGGCCGGACGTGCCGACGCCGGCGATGCTTTGCAGCGGGCCGGTGCCCGTCGTCCCGCCGCACAGCACGGCATAGGCCGTCGTCGAGGTGACGCCGGTGCCGCCCTGCGTGACGGGGACGGTTGTTGCGGCGGCATTCAGCAGCACGAAATTCGTGCCGTCGTACACCAGCAGGTACACGCCCGTCGTGACCAGCGCGCCGGAAGCCGGATTCGCGCCGTCCGGCAGCTTGATATTTTTCGCGGCAAGGCCGCTGACCGCCAGCGTGGCCGCGCCGGTGCTGGCATGCGCCGGACGCAGCAGCACGGCCTGTCCCGTCGCATAAGCCGCGATCGCCGGAACGGGCGCCACGGCATAGGCGTTGGCGGCCCCCGTATCGGCGGCGTCGTTCAGCACCCGCGAGGATGCCGTACCAATGTAAGGATTGAAGGCGTTGCTCGCCGCATCAACCTCGCCGAGCACGATGAAGGCGTTGCTCGCCGCATCAACCTCGCCGAGCACGATCCAGTCCGCGCCGTCATAAATTTTCAGCAGCCACGGCGTGGCGGTATCGTCGATCCAGATAATGCCGGCTTCGGCATAGCTGGGGGCGGACGCGCCTTTATGATGGTTCAACAGGGCTTTTTTGCCATCGTTGTCGGCGTTCCGGTAGGCGAGGCCGCTTTGGCCTGCGCCGATGGTCGGGGTGGCTTGTGTCATTTGTCTTTCTCCTTTTTATTTGCTGTCATCCCTGCGCAAGCAGGGACCTAGTTGGTGTTTTTTCTTAATTTTTTAAAAAGACCCGACTGGGCCCCTGCTTACGCAGGGGTGACAAGTTTGGGTTTGGGGTTAAGTCTGCTCGCCGTAGCCTTTGGCGAGGTAATCGAAGGTGCGGGCGATGCCGGTGCCGGCGGCGTTGAAGAAGCGGATGGAAAACCCGTTGGCGGTGATGGCGGTGAGCGCGTAGTAATCGCCGGTCGCCATGTTCTGCGCGGTGATTGAAAGCGCCGGTGTCGCGCGGAAGGGCAGTGTAAAGCTGATGGCCGATCCGGCGGCCAGCGAGGTGAGATTGCGGTCGCCCGCCGTCCGGTCCGGCATATCCACGCTGACCCGCAGCCGCGACACCGCCGGCGTGACGGTCGGCGCGCCGCCGGACAGCAGCGCCTGAAACTGGAAGGCGCGCGCGGCGTAATCGCCGATGACGAACGGCCGCCAGCCCGACCAGGCGGGCGCGCCCGCCGGATCGTCGTCGGTGGTGCGCAGCTGCAGCGCCACGTCCCACAGCGACGGGTCCGCCGTCTGGTCCCAGCTTTCCTGCGCGTCGACATCGCTCCACAAATCGGCCAGCGCGTTGGTATCGAGCCCCGAGGCGTTCATCTCCGCCGTCAGGCGCGAGGTATAAATGCCGCCGAGATCGACGCTCTGGCTGAAACCGTAGATGCCGTCCGGTGCAAGGCCGGCATTGCCGACATCTTCATTTACAACCGCGTCAATATCCGTCCAGTCGTCGATGCTGTCATTGCCCGCGAGGCGCAGCGCCCCGTCGCTGACGCCCACACGGGTCCGCGTCCCCGCAAAAAGGGGGTCCTCCGCGATATTCAGCACCGCATTGAATCCCGCCAGTCCGGCGATGGTCGAAACGACGAGGTCGGCATTGGCGCTCTGGCGGCCGCCGACATCGACCGCTTTTAAAAGATACGTGCCGACGGCGGCAGGCAGGGAAAGCGACGTCGTGCCCGCCGAAATCCGCGACACCAGATCGGCCGCGCTGCTCCAGCTGACGCCGGAGGTCTGCGGCGCATAGCGCAGCGTGTAATAAGCAAGGTCGATATCTGTCACCGGCGACCACGAAAGGTAGGCCGTATTGCCGAGCACGTTCATGTTGAGTCCGGTCACATCCGAGGGGACGGCGGTCGTGCCTTCCACGCGGTAACCGGCAATCGTCAGCGCCGCCGACAGCGCGCCCGCCTCCGTCACATAGCGCAACCGGATGTCATAGGTTTCGCCCTCGGCAATATCGGTGACGGAAATGCTGTTGGCGGACTGCATCAGCACCGCCGCCGCCCTGAAATCCGTTTCACCGTCGGCGCGGATCAGCGCCTGAATATCGAGCGGGCGGCTGAAAGCGGGCGGTTGCAGCGTTATTACGATCCGGCTGGTGAGCGACCCGTCCGCATGGCGGATCATCGATTCCAGCCCGGACTGGATCTGGCCCAGCACCGGCGCGGGCGGGCGGCTCATGTCCGGCGGCGCGGTCATCTGGCTGTTAAAGGGCGGGATCAGCCCCGTATCCGCCGTATGCACCGCAGGCGCGGCATCGACGCAGGTGATCCGCGCGTTGAGGTCGCTCTGCGGCTCGATGGCTTTGACGACCAGCTCGACGCTTTCCTGCCCGCTTTCGCCGAACAGGGCGAGGTCTCCAACCTGCGGCCCTTCGCTGTCGGCGTAAGGCGTGGTAAAGGCCAGCGTCGTCGTGGTGCCGGCCTGCGTCACCACGGATTTGAGCAATGAAGCGCCGTCCGCGCAGCGGAAACGGATGGCATAGCTTTTGCCGTCTTCCATCGGCACATCGGCATCCAGCGTGACGCCCGTGATATTGCCGCCGGCGCTCACGACGGACTTTATCCGTCCACTCATCAGCCCGAACAGCGGCACGTCGTGGGTGAAGCGGATCAGGTCGCCGCGCGTGCAGACGATATGCTCGACATCGGCGTAAAAACTGTAAGTCTCCGGACGCAGCCGCGCGGTGGCGATATGGTAGCGCCCGTCCTTCCATGCCTGGGCGGAAGCCGTGACCCCCGCCAGCTCCAGCGTTTCGTATTTCGTCGCCGTGGCGGCGGTGAAACCGTCGTCGAACACCAGCCGCTCGTCCTGCAGCCAGCCGTTGTCGCGGTTGATGAAACGGATGCGCAGCGCCTCCGGCCTGTCGTCAAAGGCCTTCTCGCCCCTGAAGCCGAAAGTGTTGCGCGGGGTGAAATGCTGGACGGGCACGCTCTGCGGCCTGTCCTCGACCACCGCCCACTTGCCGTCGATCAGCGTCGGGCTGGCGCGGCCGGTGGCGGCGACATCCTGCAAAACATCCTGCACCGAAACATCGTAATCGATCACCGCGTTGAACTCGCGCCCCGCCGCCGAACAGGTCTCATGCCAGTCCTGCAACCTGTCGAGATTAATGCGGCTGTCCGTTAAGGGGCGGGCATTGGCGCTGCCCTGCAATACATGGCGGAAGATCGCCGCCGGGTTGGACGTGACCCGATCCGTCCAGACGCTGCCCGTCCAGTCGGGCAGGATCGACTGCGCCACGCCGTTGAAACGGTCGATCACGCCGTTCAGCTGGTCGGTCGCCTTGATGCGCAGCGCCGTCATCGCCAGCCCCGGCATGGCCACCGGCTGCGCGGTGCGGATGGTGCGCAGCGCCGTCCAGACGGTTTCATCGAAAGTTTTGTCGTTCGTGCTGTCCGCCGTCAGCCGCCGCAGCCGCACGTCGTATTTCCCCCGCGCGACGGCCAGCCTGATCCCGCGCCGCAGCGCCACGCTCTGTGTGGCGGTGACGCTGATCGTACCGGCGCTGCTCCAGCTGCCGCTGCCCGCCGGGGCATAATCGACCGTAATCTCGACGGCGGCGGCGAGCCGGTTGCCGCTGGCGCCGAACTTCATCAGCCCGCGCGGCAGGGTGACGTCGACGGAAATCTCGTCGGCATCGGTGTCGGTGGTGCGGATGATGTATCCCGCCGCCGCCGTTAAATTGATCTGCAGGTCGTTCTGGATCACGCTGTTGCTGTACAGGGTCAGCGGCGCGTCGTCCGGATAGCCCTGCCGCGTCTCGATCTCCACATCGGTGAAATCCGCCAGCGGCGTTTCGCCGATCTTGAGGTCGGAAATCTCCAGCGGCCCGTAGCCCCAGACGAACAGCATGCGGAGATACTGGTCGTTGCCGACGGTTTCGGTATAGGGCAGCGCGCCGAGCGGCGGCACGAAGCGGTGCCTGCCCAGCACTTTCGGCACGCGGGAAAAAGGCGCGGCCTGATTGCGCGCGCCCTGAATGAATAATGTCTGGCTCTGCTTGACCCCGCCGCTGAAGCGCGGCTTCGGCGGCGGCGCCAGCGCGCCCATCAGCAGCCGTCCGATCAGGTTGAGGCCGGTGGTCAGCACGCGGCTGAGATTGAAGCCCATGAACGTC
>JAHFPI010000146.1 GCA_023266795.1 Rhodospirillales bacterium | reverse complement strand
CCTGAAGTTCTGCAGGCGGTCAACCCGTACTATGCCGTCAAGTTTATCGTGACGCAGCCTTTAATCGCCTTTATCGCGCTGGGGGCGGCCGTTCTTTCCGTGACGGGAGCGGAAGCGCTTTATGCCGACATGGGGCATTTCGGCGCCAAGCCGATCCGTTACGTCTGGTTCATGGCGGTGTGGCCGTGCCTGCTGCTCAATTATTTCGGGCAGGGCGGGCTGCTGCTGCAAAATCCGCTGGCGATTGATAACCCTTTTTATCTGCTGGCGCCCAAAGCCTTTTCCATTCCGCTGCTGGCGCTGTCGACGATGGCGACGATTATCGCGTCGCAGGCCGTCATTTCCGGCACCTATTCCCTAACGCGTCAGGCCATCCAGCTCGGTTACCTGCCGCGTATGCGCATCCTCTACACCTCGGCCAAGGAAATGGGGCAGGTCTATATCCCCTTCGTCAACTGGCTGGTGCTGGGGCTGGTGCTCTCGGTGGTGCTGATCTTTAAATCCTCCACCGGACTGGCGGCGGCCTACGGCGTCGCCGTAACCGGCGCGATGCTGATTGCCAGCATCATGGTGGCCATCGTGATGCGGCTTAAATGGCACTGGAGCTGGTGGCGCATCGCCCTCGTCGCCGGCGGCTTCGCCTGTATCGACGTGACGCTGTTCTCCGCCTCGGTCACCAAAATCGCTTCCGGCGGTTATGTGCCGCTGCTGATCGCCAGCGTCCTCTTTACGCTGCTCACCACCTGGAAAAGCGGCCAGCGCATCCTCAACGAAAAACTCTCCAGGACATCGGTATCGATCGAAAGATTCATCAAGGAAGTCTACAAGAACCCGCCGCTGCGCGTGCCCGGCACGGCTATTTACATGACGCCGTGGCACAACGTCATTCCCAGCGCCCTGCTGCACAACCTCAAGCATAACAAGATGCTGCACGAGCGCATTATTTTCCTGACGGTCGTGTCGCAGGAAGTGCCCTATGTGCCGGCGGAGAACCGTGTGCACGTCTACCAGCTGGGGCATGATTTCTACCAGCTCGATCTCCATACCGGATTCAAGGACGAACCCGACGTGCCGGAAGCGCTGCACCAGTGCCAGGTGCGCGGCATGGATTTTGACCACGCCCATCAGGCCTCGTTTTTTCTTGGCAAGGAAACCATCATCTCCACGCCCGAGGAGTCCGGCATGATACGCTGGCGCGAGCATCTTTTCTCCTGGATGAAGCAAAACTCGTCCAGCGCGGTCGATTACTACCAGATCCCGGTAGACCGCGTGCTTGAACTCGGCGGGCGGTACGAGATTTAATTCCGCCCCTGTCGTCCCTGCGAAAGCAGGGATCCAGTTGGCGTTTTCTCTACAATGCGCGACCCATAGATAAAAGGCCCAACTGGGCCCCTGCTTTCGCAGGGGTGACTATATCTGGTTAAGCGCAATAAACCCTGATGATTTCCGAATAAATATCGGTCAGCGCGACAACATCCTTTACTGCCACATGCTCGTCTGTTTTATGCGCGGTTTTGCCGACGAGGCCGAACTCGACCACCGGGCAATAGGGCTTGATAAAGCGCGCATCGGACGTGCCGCCGCTGGTGCTAAGCTCCGGCGTCAGGCCGGTCACTTTTTTGACGGCGTTTTGCAATAGTTCTGAATATTTTCCGGGCGGGGTGTAAAAACTCTCCCCGCCTGTCACCGCCGTCATCTGATAAGGGATTTTCAGCGCATCCATTTCCCCGCGCAGTTTTTTTTCAAGGCTGGCGCCGGAATACTGATCGTTAAAGCGGACATTGAAAGTCGCGTGGGCGGCGGCGGGAATGACGTTATCCACCGTATTGCCGATGTCGATATTGACGATTTCAAGATTGGAAGGCTGGAAATCGGCCGTGCCCTTGTCCAGTTCCAGATCGTCGAGCGTTTTTAACAGCGTCAGCAGTCTGGGAATCGGGTTATCGGCCAGATGCGGATAAGCCACATGGCCCTGCGTTCCGGTGACGGTTATTCTGCCGGTGAACGTGCCGCGCCGCCCGATCTTGACCATATCGCCCAACATTTCGCGGGAGGTGGGCTCGCCGACAATGCAGAAATCTATTTTCTCGCCGCGCTTGTCCAGCCATTCCAGCACTTTGCGGGTGCCGTTGATGGCCGGCCCCTCCTCGTCGCCGGTGAACAGGAAGCTGATCGAACCGGCCGGTTTATTTTCTGCAAGAAAATTAAGCGTGGCCGCGACAAAAGCGGCAATCGGGCCCTTCATATCACAAGTGCCCCGGCCCCAGATCTGACCGTCTTTTATCGCGCCGCCGAAGGGGTCGCAGCTCCAGATGCTGCGGTCGCCGACCGGCACGACATCGGTGTGTCCGGCAAAGCAAAGATGCGGCGTTGCCCTGCCCCATCTCGCATAAAGGTTATCGACATCCGGCGTATCCTTGTCGGAGAATTTCAGGCGGTGACATTCAAACCCGTGCGCCGTCAGCAGTTTTTCAAGATGATCGAGCGCCCCGCCCTCCTGCGGCGTGACGCTTTCGCAGCGGATCAGTTCCTGCAAAAGAACGACGGGATCGATCATGACCGAAGCAGCTCGTTAATGGAGGTTTTGGCGCGGGTCTTTTCGTCCACGCGCTTGACGATCACGGCGCAGGCAAGGCCGGGGCCGGGTGTGCCGTCCGGCAAGTTCTTGCCCGGCAGCGTGCCGGGAATGACGACGGAATAGGCGGGTACGCGGCCCATGAATATTTCCCCGCTGTCGCGGTCGATGATTTTTGTGGACGCGCCGAGAAAAACGCCCATCGAGATGACCGCGCCGGTCTCGACGATCACGCCCTCGGCCACTTCCGAGCGCGCGCCGATAAAGCAGTTGTCCTCGATGATGACGGGATTGGCCTGTAGCGGCTCCAGCACGCCACCGATGCCGACGCCGCCGGAGATGTGGCAGTTCTTTCCGACCTGCGCGCAGGAACCAACGGTCGACCAGGTGTCGATCATCGTGCCACTATCGACATAAGCGCCGACGTTGACGAAACAGGGCATCAACACCGCCTGCGGCGCGATATAGGCGGAAGCCCGCACGATCGAACCGGGAACGGCGCGGAAGCCTGCCTCCTTGAAATCCTTTTCGGCCATCTTCATGAAACGCGGCTGCACCTTGTCGAACCACGCGCTGCCGCCGGGGCCGCCGCTGATCACCGCGTTATCGTTCATGCGGAAGGACAGCAGCACGGCTTTTTTCAGCCACATATTGACCTGCCAGCTTTCGCCGGTTTTTTCGGCAACGCGCAGCTTGCCCTGCCCCAGCAGCAGCAGAACTTCATCGACGGTGTGTTTGCCGAGAATTTTTGTTTTCTCGGAAAGCTGTTCGCGCTGTTCCCAGATGTTGTCGATGGACGTTGCAAGTTCGGCGTATTCGGACATGGGTTATCTCTTCTTGATTGTGTGTTGCAGCCAGTCGGCCAGTTTTTCGGCTTTATAATGGACATGCGGCAGGGCCGCAGCGGCTTCGTCCCGGTCTTTGCCGTGCAGCCAGACCGTGGTCATGCCCAGTTCCGCCGCCGTTTTCAGGTTGATCTCCATATCCTCGAACATGACGGCGTGATGCGGGTCGAAGGCGAATTTTTCGATGATGGCGTGATAGGGCTCGGCAAACGGTTTGGGCATGAATCCCGCGTCCTCGATCGTGAACATGTGCTCGAAGTGATGGTCGATGCCGAGCTGCCGCGTCATCCGCGCCGCAAAATCACGGGACGAATTGGTGAAAACTATTTTTTTACCCGGCAGGTGCGTCAGATATTCCTTGATAACGGCGCACTGCGGCACATCGGAAATGTCAATGTCATGGGCGTGGACGAGAAAACTGTCCGGATCTATTTTGTGCTCCTGCATCAGGCCGTGCAGGGTCGTGCCGTATTTTTTCCAGTACTCCTTGCGCAGCTTCCCCGCTTCCTCCTGCGAAACCTGCAGCAGGTCGGCGACATAAATCGTCATGCGGTCGCCTATTTTGGTAAAGACGCCCGTTTCGGCGTCGTAAAGCGTGTTATCAAGGTCGAAGACCCACGTGTCTATATGCCGGAATTTATCCATCAGACGGCCTTGCGGGATTTCAGGGCTGTGGAAAGCGTGCCGTCATCCATATAATCAATCTGCCCGCCAATCGGCACGCCGTGCGCCAGCTGGGTGGTGATGACGCCGGAAGACTGGAGGCAGTCGGACAGGTAATGCGCCGTGGTCTGGCCGTCGATCGTCGCGTTGAGCGCGATAATGATTTCTTTGACCTGCGGCTCCCTGGCGCGATGCAGCAGATGGGGGATGGAAAGATCTTCAGGGCCGATGCCGTCCAGCGCCGACAGCGTGCCGCCCAGCACATGATAATACCCCCGGAATCCGCCGGAATTTTCAATCGCCCAGAGGTCAGACACATCCTCGACGATGCAGAGAGTCGCACCGTCGCGGCCCGTGCTGGCGCAGATAGAACAGGGACTGACGGTATCCAGATTGTGGCACAGCGGGCATTCCGCGATGATGTCGGCGGCGCGGCCGATCGCCTGCGACAGGGGCTGCATCAGACTCTCGCGGTTTTTCAGCAGGTGCAAAGCGGCGCGCCGCGCCGAGCGCGGGCCGTAGCCGGGCAGGCGGGAAAGAAGCTTGATAAGATGTTCTATTTCCGTTCCGATCATGCTCCGGATTATAGCGTAAACCCGTCGCTGAAGATATAGTCCTCCTCCGCGCCTTTTTGCAGCAAAAGCGGCAGGGTGGCGTTGATCATGGCGACCGGGCCGGCCATGTAAATACTGAGGCCGCCCAGGGTGTCAAAGTCCTCGAGCGCCGCCGCCCCCGCCAGCCCCGTCCGGCAGTGCGGGTTGTCTTTTTCTTCCGACAGCACCGGAATGTAGGAAAAGCGCGGA
>JAHFPI010000145.1 GCA_023266795.1 Rhodospirillales bacterium | reverse complement strand
GCCCGATTTCCAGTTGTAATAGATTTTCTTGTAGGGGCAGCCGGAAATGCACATCCGCCAACCACGGCATTTGTCCTGATCGACCAGAACGATGCCGTCCTCCTCGCGTTTGTAAATCGAGCCGGAGGGGCAAGCCGCCACACAGGTCGGATTCAGGCAATGCTCGCACAGGCGCGGCAGGTACATCATGAAGGTATTTTCGAACTGGCCGTAAATTTCCTTCTCGATGCCGTCGAAGTTCTTGTCTTTTTTGCGGTGAACGAACTCCGTGCCGAGGATTTCCTCCCAGTTCGGGCCCCAGTTGATTTTTTCCATGCGTTCGCCGCTGATCAGGGAGCGCGGACGGGCCACCGGGGTCGTTTTCGACTCCGGCGCGTTCTGCAGATGGTCATAGTCAAACGTAAAGGGTTCGTAATAATCGTCGATTTCCGGCAGGTCGGGATTGCCGAATATCTTTGCCAGCAGCCGCCAGCGCCCGCCGATGCGCGGCTCGATCTTGCCGTTCGCCTTGCGCTGCCAACCGCCGTTCCATTTATCCTGATTCTCCCATTCCTTGGGATAACCCACGCCGGGCTTGGTTTCCACGTTATTGAACCAGACGTATTCCATCCCCTCGCGGGACGTCCAGACGTTTTTGCAGGTGACGGAACAGGTATGGCAGCCGATGCATTTGTCGAGATTCAGCACCATGCCGATTTGTGCGCGGACTTTCATTGTTACGCTCCTTCCGCTGCGGCAAGAGGTTCATCCATCCAGTAGACCTTGGCCATCTTGCGCAGGATGATGAATTCGTCCCGGTTCCAGCCGACGGTGCCGTAATAGTTGAACCCGTAGCTCTGCTGGGCATAGCCGCCGATCATGTGCGTCGGCTTCACCGTCGCCCGCGTGACAGAGTTGTGAATCCCGCCACGCGCCTGGGTGATCTCGCTGCCGGGGGTGTTGACGATTTTTTCCTGCGCGTGATACATCAAAATCATCCCTTCGTTCACCCGCTGGCTCACCACCGCCCGCGCCACAAGCGCGCCGTTGGTATTGAACACCTCGACCCAGTCGTTATCGACAATGCCGACTTTCTTGGCGTCCGTCTCGCTCACCCAGACAATCGGCCCGCCGCGCGACAGTGTCAGCATGTGCAGGTTGTCGGTATAGGTCGAGTGAATGCCCCATTTCTGGTGCGGCGTGATGAAGTTCAGCAGGATGGTCGGGCTGTCCTTGCCGTGCTTGTCCAGCATCATCTGCACGGTATAGGTATTGATCGGCGGTTTATAAACCACCATCGCTTCGCCAAAAGCCCGCATCCATTCATGATCCTGATAAAGCTGCTGGCGGCCCGTCAGCGTGCGCCACGGTATATATTCATGGACGTTGGTATAGCCCGCATTGTAGCTGACATGCTCGGACTCAATCCCGCTCCATGTCGGTGCGGAAATAATCTTGCGCGGCTGCGCCTGCAGATCGCGGAAACGCAGCTTCTCGTCTTCCTTGGGCAGCGCCAGATGTGCGTGTTCCCGCCCCGTGATCTTGCTGAGTGCGCGCCACGATTTGACCGCCACCTCGCCGTTGGTTTCGGGAGCGAGACTTAAAATGACCTCGCAGGCGTCAATATCACTGTCGATTTTCGCACGGCCATTTTTCGTGCCGTTCAGTTTTTTGAGAAAGTCGACTTCGTGTTCAGTGTTCCAGGCGATGCCCTTGCCGCCGTTGCCGATTTTCTCCATGAGCGGGCCGAGCGTGGTGAACCGCTCATAAGTATTTGGGTAATCATGCTCCACAACTTTCATCGCCGGCATGGTCTTGCCCGGGATCGCCTCGCATTGCCCCCGCTTCCAGTCCTTCACATCGAGCGGCTGGGCGATTTCCTGCGGCGTGTCATGCATGACCGGCGTCAGGACGATGTCCTTCTCGACGCCCAGATGGCCCTTTGACAGCTCGGAGAACTTTTTGGCGATGGATTTATAAATCTCCCAGTCCGACTTGCTTTGCCAGACGGGCGCAATCGCCTCGGACAGCGGGTGGATGAACGGGTGCATATCGGAAGTGTTCAGGTCGTTCTTTTCATACCAGCTGGCGGTCGGCAGGACGATATCGGAATAAATGCATGTCGTGGACATGCGGAAGTCCAGCGTCACCAGCAGATCCAGCTTCCCCTCCGGCGCTTTATCATGCCAGACGGCTTCAGTGGTGTCCTGCGCGCCGTCTTTGCCAAGGTCTTTGCCCTGCACGCCGTTCTGTGTGCCGAGCAGATGTTTGAGAAAATACTCATGCCCCTTGCCGCTGGAGCCGAGAATATTCGACCGCCAGACAAACAGGTTGCGCGGCCAGTTGTCCGGATGGTCCGGGTCTTCGCACGACATCCGCAGCGCACCCGCCTTCAACCCCTCCGCCACATAAGCGACGGGGTCTTTGCCGGATTTTTCGGCGTCCTTCACGATCTCAAGCGGGTTTTTCTGCAACTGCGGCGATGATGGCAGCCACCCCATCCTTTCGGAACGGATGTTGCAGTCGATCAGCGTTCCCTTCCATTTGTTTTTATCGGCCAGCGGCGACAGGATTTCGTTGAGCGCCAGCGTCTCGTAGCGCCACTGGTCGGTGTGCGCATAAAAGAAGGAGGTGCCGTTCATCTGCCGCGGCGGGCGCGCCCAGTCGAGCGCGAAAGCAAGCGGCGCCCAGCCCATCTGCGGGCGCAGTTTTTCCTGCCCCACATAGTGCTCCCAGCCGCCGCCCGACTTGCCCACGCAGCCGCAGAACACCAGCATGTTGATGGCGGCGCGGTAGTTCATATCCATGTGATACCAGTGGTTCATTGCCGCCCCGATGATAATCATCGAACGGCCCTTGGTCTTGTCGGCGGTATCGGCAAACGACCGCGCAACGCGGATGACCTGATCGCGCTTGACGCCGGTAATCCTTTCCTGCCACGCGGGTGTGTAGGGCACGTTATCGTCATATGATTTGGCAACCCCGTCGCCGCCCAGCCCGCGATCAACGCCATAATTGGCGCAGAGCAGGTCAAATACCGTCACCACAGGCACCTTGCCGTCCTTCAGGTTCAGCATTTTGACCGGCAGGTTCTTGAACGTCACATCGTCCTGACTGTTGGTCTTGAAATATCCGGTTTCATGCTCCTGATTGGCGAAATAGGCAAAGCCGACCGGCAGGATTTCATCCTGACTGCCGAGGAATGTTTTGCGCGGCAATATATCCTTGCTGGATTTTGAATCTTTGGGAACGATATTCCACTTCCCCTCCTCGCCCCAACGGAAACCGATAGAGCCGTTCGGCACGGTGATTTCGCCGGTATTTTCATCGATGCAGACGGTCTTCCAGTCAGGATTGTTCTTTTCGCCAAGGCTGTCGGCGAAGTCGGAGGCCCGCAGCATCCGCCCCGGAACCCAGCGGTCGCCCTGCTTTTCCAGCATGACCAGAAACGGCATATCGGTATAGGTGCGGCAATATTCATCGAAATATTTACTGACCTTGTCGACATGGAACTCCTTCAGGATGACATGGCCCATCGCCATACCAAGCGCCGCATCGGTGCCCTGTTTCGGGTGCAGCCAGATGTCGGCGAATTTCGACGCCTCGGAATAATCCGGCGTGATGGTGACGATCTGCGTGCCCTTGTAGCGGGCTTCGGCCATGAAATGCGCGTCCGGCGTGCGCGTCTGCGGGACGTTGGAGCCCCACATGATGATAAAATTAGAATTATACCAGTCGGCGCTTTCGGGAACGTCCGTCTGCTCGCCCCACGTCTGCGGCGAGGCGGGCGGCAGGTCGCAATACCAGTCATAGAAGCTGAGGCACGTCCCGCCGATCAGCGATAGGTAGCGCGAACCGGCGGCATAAGAGACCATCGACATCGCCGGAATGGGCGAAAAGCCGCAGACACGGTCCGGCCCGTGCTTCTTAATCGTGTAAATGTTGGCTGCCGCGATAATTTCCTGCATCTCGTCCCATTCGGCGCGCACGAAGCCGCCCAGCCCGCGAATAACCTGATAGCTTTTGCGCGCTTCGGGATCGGCCTGAATGCTTGCCCAGGCCTCAACCGGATCTTTCGTCTTTTGTTTTGCCGCACGCCAGAGCTTCAACAGGCGCTTTCTGATCATCGGGTATTTCAGGCGGTTGGCGCTGTAGATATACCATGAATAACTGGCCCCGCGCGAACAGCCGCGCGGCTCGTGGTTAGGCAGGTCGGGGCGCGTGCGCGGATAATCCGTCTGCTGCGTTTCCCACGTGATGAGACCGTTCTTGACGTAGATTTTCCATGAGCAGGAACCGGTGCAGTTTACGCCATGCGTGGAGCGCACGATTTTGTCATGCGCCCAGCGGCCGCGATAGCCCTCTTCCCATTTGCGGTTTTCCGACGTTGTCACGCCGTGGCCGTTGGAAAAATCCTCGCGGTTCTGTTTAAAGAACATCAGACGGTCAAGAAAATAGCTCATTTTTTATCTCCGGTTTCTTTAAGGATTTTTATATTGCGCACTGGGGCGAAGATAGGCCCACCAGTTCAGGACAAGGCAGGCCAGATAAAATACCGCAAAGCCGTAAAGAGCCTGCTGCGGAACGCCCTTCTCGATCTGCTCGCCGAAAACGATCGGAATGATGAAAGCACCGTAAGCCGCCACCGCCGAGGTCCAGCCCAGAACAGGCCCCGCCTGTTTCTTGTCGAAAACAACCGCAATCGTCCGGAAGGTCGAACCGTTGCCGATGCCCGTCGCCAGAAAGAGGCCGAGGAACGTCAGAAAGAACGGCATGAAATACACTTCAGGCGTGGCCGAAGCATAGGCCACCTGCATAAAGTGTGCGGCAACCAAGGCCAAAACAACCATGGCAACCGAGCATACCTGCGTCACCAGCGCGCCGCCCAGCTTATCGGATATCCAGCCGCCCACCGGGCGGATAAGCGCCCCGATAAAG
>JAHFPI010000144.1 GCA_023266795.1 Rhodospirillales bacterium | reverse complement strand
CTCCACCTCAACCATATCGACCCCAAGATCCTGCACTAGCGGCTTCCGGGCATTACCGAGACCGGCAAGATCTTCGCGGGCGTCGACCTGACGCGCCAGCCGCTGCCGGTGGTGCCGACGGTCCATTATAATATGGGGGGCGTGCCGACCAATTATCACGGCGAAGTCGTCCAGCTGCGCAATGGCGATCCCGAGAGCGTGGTCCGCGGCCTGTACGCCGTCGGCGAAGCGGCGTGCGTTTCGGTGCACGGTGCCAACCGCCTCGGCTCCAACTCGCTGCTCGACCTCGTGGTCTTTGGCCGCGCAGCCGCGCAGCGCGCCGCCGAAGTCGTCAAGCCGGGCGCGCCGCACAAGCGCCTTCCCGCCAATGCCGGGGAAATCGCCCTGACGCGCCTCGACAAATTCCGCAACGCAAAAGGCGGCACGCGCACCGCGCAACTCCGCCTCAAGATGCAGCGCGCCATGCAGGACCACTGCGCCGTGTTCCGCACCCGCGATTCCCTGAAAGAGGGCATCAAAAAAATCGAGTCCTGCCGGCAGGAAATGGCCGACCTGCAGGTTACCGACCGTTCGATGATCTGGAATTCGGACCTGATGGAAACGCTGGAGCTGGACAACCTGATGGCCCAGTCGCAGGTGGCCATCGTCTCCGCCGAGAACCGGACGGAATCGCGCGGCGCCCACGCCCGCGAGGACTTCAAGGACCGCGACGACAAGAACTGGATGAAGCACACCGTCATCTACGCCGACGACAAGGGCAAAACAAACATCGTCTACCGACCGGTGCATCTCTACACAATGTCGAACGATGTCGAGGTTGTGGCTCCGAAAGCGAGGGTATACTGACATGGTCCAGTTCGCGCTCCCCAAAAACTCCGTCGTCACCGAAGGCAAGGCGCATCCCGCGCCCGCCGGCGCAAAAAACAAGCGCACCTTCCGCATCTACCGCTGGAATCCGGACAACAAGGAAAACCCGCGCCTCGACTCCTTCGAGCTCGACATGGACAAATGCGGGCCGATGGTGCTGGACGCACTGATCCACATTAAAAACAACATCGACCCCACGCTCACCTTCCGCCGCTCCTGCCGCGAGGGCATCTGCGGCTCCTGCGCCATGAACATCGACGGCACCAACACGCTCGCCTGCACCAAGCACACCGAAACCGTTTCCGGCGACGTCACGATCAGGCCGCTGCCGCACATGCCGGTGGTGAAAGACCTCGTGCCCGACCTGACGCAGATTTACAAGCAGCACGCCGAGATCGAGCCGTGGCTCAAGACCGAAACACCGCCGCCGGAGCGCGAGCGGCTGCAAAGCCCCGAAGACGCCGACAAGCTGAACGGCAAGGACGGCCACGGCCCCGCCAACTGCATCATGTGCTTCTGCTGCTCGACCTCCTGCCCGAGCTACTGGTGGAACCCCGGCAAATACCTCGGCCCGGCGGTGTTGATTCAGGCATGGCGCTGGATCACCGACAGCCGCGACGAAGCCAAAAACAAACGGCTCGACCAGCTGGAAGACCCTTTCAAGCTCTACCGCTGCCACACCATCATGAACTGCACCAAGACCTGCCCCAAGGGCCTGAACCCCGGCGAGGCGATCGCAGAAATAAAAAAACTGATGGTGACGCGAAAAGGTTAAAGAGACGGCTTCGGTTTAGCCGATTGTTTTGCTGAAAGCACTGGCGGCTTATCGAGCGTTTTGGGGGCTATCGCTTCGTATATGGCATCTATTGTTGCATGCAGGACAGTGACCTCTTCCGCGAGAGCTTTAACCTGCTGCTCGAGCGTAGGTGGCGCTATATAATTTTCGTCAAGTTGGCTGGACGTACAAAGAAGCCCTTTTTCTTTGCTCACATTATCAGGGCTATAATAAAGTGTCCCGTGGTCAAGCACCATTCCCCCTGATACGCATTCATCAAGATTATCGACTTTGCTGCCGTAACTCCATGCAAACCCCAAATCAAAAATCTTGCGCTGAATAAATTCTGCTTCGTCAGTGGTCTGGGGATAGAATAGCAAAACATTATTTTGGCAAAGTTCCTTCGTTATTTTAGCCGTGTTCTCTTTCATATCTCTTCTCCAGATGCGGGATATAGGCATTAAATAATTTCCATAGACTATAGTTTTTCATATTTTATGTCAATTATTATTTTACGTTTATTCCAGCCCCTCCTTCCGCTACCTTATCAAGCAGAGTCAAAGGGTTAAGAAATCACGTATGAAAACAGCACTACGTCAACTGACAGCGGATAGAATTGTCGCCCTGACTATCCTCGTCAGCGCTCTCGGCTATTTCGTCGACATCTTCGACCTGCTGCTGTTCAGCATCGTGCGCGTCCAGAGCCTGAAAGACCTCGGCGTGGCGGAAGCGGATCTGCTGTCGGTCGGCATCCGGCTGCTGAATATCCAGATGGCGGGGCTGCTGCTGGGAGGGCTGGTCTGGGGCGTTGTCGGCGACAAGTTCGGGCGGGTCTCCGTGCTGTTCGGCTCGATCCTGCTTTATTCCCTCGGCAATATCGGCAACGGCTTCGTCCACAGCGTCGACCAGTACGCGCTGCTGCGCTTTGTCACCGGCCTCGGCCTTGCAGGCGAACTCGGCGTCGGCGTGACGCTGGCCTCCGAACTGCTGCCGAAGGAGATTCGCGGCCTCGGCGCCACCTTCATCGCCTTCATCGGCATCCTCGGCGCGACGCTCGCCTATTATATTTCCGCCACCATGGGCTGGCGCGACGCCTATATCGCCGGCGGCATCATGGGGCTCTGCCTGCTGGTGTTGCGCATCAATGTCTGTGAATCCGGCCTTTACCACAAGATGGAGAAGGATAAAAAACAGGCGAAACGCGGGGATCTCCTGCTGTTCTTCAGAAAGCCGGAACTGCTCAAAAAATACCTGATGGTCGTGCTCATCGGCGCGCCGATCTGGGCATCGGTGGGCATTTTCATCACCTTCTCGCCGGAATTCGCCAAAGCCTTCGGCATGACCGAGCTGCCTACACCGGGCAAGGCCGTCCTTTCCTGCTATGCCGTGCAGGCCTTCGCGGGGCTGTTCATCGGCCTCGTCAGCCAGCATTGGCGCAGCCGCCGGAAAGCCATTTTACTTGCGCTGCTGCTTCTGATCGCCGCGACCTTCCTTTATGTGACGGTGCGCCTCGACTCCCTGCCGGTGTTTTATGCGCTGTGCGGCGCCATGGGCATCGGCGGCGGCTACTGGGCGATGTTCGTGCAGGTGGGCGCCGAACAGTTCGGCACCAATATCCGCGCCACCGCCGCCACCAGCATCCCCAATATCGTGCGCGGGCTGACCATTCCCATGACGGCGGGTTTTCATGCGCTGATACCCTCCCTCGGCGTTGCGGCCAGCGGCGTGACGGTCATGGGCATCGCCATTTCCCTCGCGCTTGTCTCCCTGTGGAACATCCGCGAGACCTTCCACGTCAATCTTGATTATATAGAAGCTTAGAGGTAAAAAAATATCATGCCCAGTATGCACACCCAGAATGTCGAATGCGCGCGGGATATTATCCTCGGAAAGATCGGCGCGCATCACCCGAAAGTCGCCGTCATCCTCGGCTCCGGCCTCGGCGGGCTGAGCGACAGGCTCAAATATCCCGTCTCGATCCCTTACCGCGAGCTGCCGGGATTCCCCGCCATGACCGTCGCCGGGCACAGGGGCGAAGTCGTCGCCGGCAACCTGAACGGCGTCGAAGTCATCACCCTGCGGGGCCGCACCCATTTTTACGAGACCGACAACGCTTACCCGCTGAAAACCATGATCCGCACCATGAAGGCGATCGGCGTCGAGACGCTGTTCCTGTCGAACGCCGCCGGCAGCCTGCGGCCGGAAATAAAAACCGGCGAGCTGATGATGATAACCGACCACATCAACTACATGGGCTTTCACCCGCTGGTGGGCCCCAACGACGACATCTTCGGCCCGCGCTTCCCGCCGATGGGCGACGCGTGGGATCCCGCCCTCGCTAAAAAACTCAAGGAAGCGGCGCAGCAGCAGGGCATCCCGCTGCATGAGGGCGTTTACGTCGCCTTTCGCGGCCCGTCGTTCGAGACGCCGGCGGAAATCCGCATGGCGCAGAAAATGGGCGGCGACGCCGTGGGCATGTCGAGCGTGCCGGACTGCATCATCGCGCGGCACTGCGGCCTCAAGGTCGTCGGCTGTTCCTGCATCACCAACATGGGCGCGGGACTCAGCGACGAAAAACTCAGCCATGAACATACGCTGGAGAACGCCAAGCGTGGCGCGGATAATTTCGAGAAGCTGGTTGCAGCCTTCGTGACGCGCCTATGATCACCGCCGAAGCGCCCTCGCCCAATTTCGGGCCCCGCAAGGACGGCAAAAGCCTCAAATACCTTGTCCTGCATTATACCGGCACGCCCACGGCTTTCGAATCCCTGCGCCTTTTGCAGGGCGGCGACCCGTGGCATCCGGTCAGCGCGCATTATCTTGTCGACGAAAGCGGCGGCGTGACGCGCATCGTCCATGAGCACCTGCGCGCCTGGCATGCCGGAAAATCCTGCTGGGAGGGGGAGGAAGACATCAACTCCTGCTCCATCGGCATCGAGATCCAGAATCCGGGGCATGAATTCGGCTATGTGCCGTTCCCCGCCGCGCAGATCAAAGCCGTTACCGCGCTTTGCCGCGACATTATCGCCCGCTGCAAAATTCTGCCCAATAACGTCCTCGCCCATTCCGACATCGCGCCGGACCGGAAGCAGGACCCGGGCGAGCTTTTCCCGTGGGCGCAACTGGCGCAGGAAGGTATCGGCCTCTGGCCGGCGGTGACGGATAAGGACAAGGAAAACGCCGCGCAAATCTTGCAAAATCCGGAAGGAATCAAATCAATCTTAACGCGGTATGGATACGATGCGCGGCTCGACCTCAAAACCCTGCTCGCCGCCTTCCAGCGCCACTTCGA
>JAHFPI010000143.1 GCA_023266795.1 Rhodospirillales bacterium | reverse complement strand
CCAGCAGCGACACTTTCAGCGCCTTGCGCATCGCCTCGAATTCCTTTTCATCCTGCATCGCCTCGGGAAAAATCATGTCGGCGCCGGCATCGGCATAGGCTTTGGCGCGGTCGATGGATTTTTCCAGCCCTTCGGCGGCACGCGAGTCGGTGCGGGCGATAATGATGAAGTTGCCGTCACGCTTCGCTTTTGCGGCGGCCTGCACCTTCTTCACCATCTCGGCGACGGGAACGACGCTTTTGTTATCGAGATGCCCGCAGCGTTTCGGGTTTTCCTGATCTTCCAGATGGCAGCCGGCGAGGCCCATTTCATCCATCACCTGTATGGTGCGCGCCACGTTCATCGGCTCGCCGAAGCCGGTGTCCGCGTCAATAATACAGGGAAGCTCCGTCACGCGGGCGATCTGATGCCCCCGCCCTGCCACTTCGGACAATGTCGTAAGCCCGATATCCGGCAGGCCCAGATCAGCCGCCAGCGCCGCGCCGGAAATGTAAACGCCTTCAAACGCCTTCTGCTCGATCATCATTGCCGTCAACGGGCTCATCGCACCCGGAAAGCGCAGCAGCTTGCCAGAGGCAAGGGATTTTTTTAAAGCGGCGCGTTTCTCAGCGGCGGATTTTTTTACGAAGAGCATTTTTTTCTCCCTTGGCCGTATAAATACCGCGCGTTTTTACCGTCTCCAGCGAAATCAGGTCAAGCCTTGGCGTCAGTCCGGCGAGCTGCGCGGCATCCGCCTTTTCAAGGCCATCAACGGCTTTCAGGAACCGTTTGCGCTCCATGTCGCTAATCAGCTGTTTCGTCAGGCTTTCAAGCTTGCGGACGTAATGGGGTCGTTTCCACGGCGTGCGCCCGAAAGGATGCGCATTGGCGCAGGCTTTTGATGCGGACACGATTTTTCCGCTGGCGAGCGTAATCATCATCGTGCCGCCGAAGGACTGCTCCTTGGGGTCGGTTGAATGATAGCGCTCTTCCCATACGGCGTCCTGCTCCGTGCGGATTTTCGCCATCGCCGAACGCAGCTCTTCTTTTTCCTTCGCCTTGATGTCATAGACGCTTTCGTCCCAACGGCCCAGCTGCATGGCGCGCGCAATCGCAAACATGATGCTGTGGTCGAGCGTTCCGCGCGGGCTGTCGGGGTTGATCTTCTGCGGGTCATTGGCGCCGGTGCCGATGACATGATCGGTGTGGTGGCTGGTGATGAGCAGAATGCCCTTGATCTGGCTCCAGTCAACTTTCCCGCTTTTCTTCGGCATCTTGCCGACCATCTCCAGCGCCATGTCGATGATCGCCTGCCCCTGATATTCAAAGGCATGCTCTTTCGGATAGGTCATCATGATATTGCGCAGCTTGTCCTTGCCGGGCTCCGCCAGAGCCACTTTATAGGCGGCATTGGGGTCATCCCTGCCATCGAGAAAGCGGCGGATAATGCTGTCCTCGCCCTCGTAAACCGGATTGGGGCCTTTCAGGTCATGCATCGCAAAGTTGGCGGCATCAATGGAAATTTCCGCCGAAAATCCCGGCACGAATTCCTTCTGCGCGCCAATATCGCCCTTGCGCGACTGACGCGACGAGATTGCATTGTGAACCGCGAAGTTGACGGCGTGATAAATCTGCTCCACCGGCAGTTTCAGCATCGCGCCGATACCCGCCGCCGATGCCGCCGCGATGTGCGTCATATGGTCAACCTTGTGCTTGTGTAGGCAGATGCCCGTGCCGTCTCCCGTGCCGACCAGCGCGACATGCACTTCATAAGCGACGGCAATGCCCCGGATCAAATCCCTGCCGGAAATGCCCATCTGCTGGGCAACGGCCAGCAGCGGGGAAATATTGTCGTCAGGGTGCGAATACTCGGCGGCGAGATAAGTGTCATCCTGATCGCGGAAACGCACCGCCACCGCATTGGCAAAAGCAGCCTCGCCGGGGCCGAAGGTTTCGCCCTGCGCCATCCCGTAGATCGTCGCGCGACCGGTGCCCTTTGACGGCAGCGCCTTGTCCCGCGCCACGGCCACAGCATGCTCATTCACGGCGGCCAGCGCAATCGCCGCATTATCGATGATACGGTTTTTGACCATGTCGACAGTCTCGGCGGGCAGGTCGGAATCTTTTGCCCTGGATGCCAGTACGGCGATTTTCCACGCCAGCTGGTCTTCCTTCTTCAGGTCGCCGCTTTTCTTTTCAGTTTTGACGATATGTGTTTTCATTTGCGGGGAAGCCTCTACACATTAAACCGGAACAGCATTAAATCTCCATCCTTGACGGTATAGTCTTTACCTTCCTGACGCATTTTTCCAGCCTCTTTTGCGGCCAGTTCGCCGCCGAGGGTCATGAAATCTTTTATGTCAATGGTTTCAGCGCGGATGAAGCCCTTTTCGAAATCGGTGTGGATGACGCCGGCCGCCTGCGGGGCTTTGGAGCCGCGCCTGACCGTCCACGCCCGCGCCTCTTTCGGGCCGACGGTGAAGAAGGTGATGAGATCGAGCAGCTTGTATCCGGCGCGGATCACGCGGTTGAGGCCGGGTTCATCAAGACCGATGGAGTCCAGAAACTCTTTCTTCTCCGCATCGCTGCCGAGCTGCGCGATTTCAGCTTCAATCGCGGCGCAGATAATCACCGACTCCGCGCCCTGCGCCTTCGCCATGGCGGCGGCGCGCTCGGTATACTTATTGCCTGATTTCGCATCGCCTTCCAGCACGTTGCATACGTACAAAACGGGCTTGGCGGTCAGCAGTTGCAGCTGCTTGAAAAACTTTACTTCATCATCTGTTTTCAGCTGTACGGTGCGGGCGGGATTTCCGGCGCGCAGCGCTTCCAGCGCCACATCCATGACATGCGCCTGGATGATCGCATCCTTGTCGCCGCTCTTGGCTTTTTTCTTCATCGGCTCGATGCGTTTTTCGAGGCTCTCCATATCGGCGATCATCAGCTCCGTCTCGATGACTTCCTGATCGCGGACGGGATCGATGCCGCTTTCGACGTGGGTGATGTTCTCGTCCTCGAAGCAGCGCAGCACATGCAGCACGGCGTCCACCTCGCGGATGTTGCCGAGGAACTGGTTGCCCAGCCCCTCGCCCTTGCTGGCGCCACGCACCAGACCCGCGATGTCCACGAACTCCAGCTGAGTCGGCACGATATTCGCCGACTTGCCGATGCGGGCGATGTCGTACAGGCGAGCATCCGGCACCGCGACGCGTCCGATGTTCGGCTCGATGGTGCAGAACGGGTAATTCGCCGCCTGCGCCGCCGCCGTCGCCGTCAGCGCGTTAAACAGCGTCGACTTGCCCACATTGGGAAGACCGACGATACCGCAATTAAATCCCATCTTTTACTTTTCCTTCTCTACCTCTTTGTCATTCCCGCGAAGGCGGGAATCTATCTTGTCACCCGTACCATGGATCCCCGCCTTCGCGGGGATGACGGCAGGGGGTCTTGGCGGCTGCAGCGCCTGCGCCACTTTGCTCATGAAACCGTCCATATCTTTTTTCACCAGCCGGTCGGCGTTATCGGCGATGGCTTCCAGCAGTTTCTCCAGCCAGATTTTATCCCCCTTGGCAAAGTCGCCGAGGACGTGGCCGGTCACCTGCCCCTTGTCGCCGGGATGGCCGATGCCGAGACGGACGCGCCAGTAATCCTGCCCCAGATGATCGTCAATCGAGCGCAGGCCGTTATGACCCGCCGCGCCGCCCGCGAACTTGGTGCGGATTTTGCCGGAGACCAGGTCCAGTTCGTCATGAAATACAATCACATTCTCCAGCGGGATTTTATAGAAGGCCGCCGCCGCCTGCACCGACTGGCCGGACAGGTTCATGAAAGTCTGCGGCTTCATAACCAGAACTTTTTCGCCGCCGATCGTTCCCTCGGATACAAAAGCCTGAAATTTTTTCTTCAGCTCGGAAAGATTATGGCGGCGGATGATTTCATCCACCGCCATAAATCCGATGTTATGCCTGTTGTGCTGATACTGTGACCCGGGGTTGCCTAGTCCAACGATGAGCCACATTGTATCAACTCAATTCAGCGTTATTTTTTACCTTTACCAGCGTCTTTCGCAGGAGCAGCGCCCTTCGCCGGAGCCGCAGCAGCACCCTTGGCAGGTGCGGCAGCAGCACCCTTCGCCGGAGCAGCACCCGGAGCGGCGCCCTTCGCAGGCGCAGCAGCGCCCGGTGTCGCGCCCGGAGCACCCGTCGCAACAGCCGGAGCCGCAGCGGCAGCTTCAGCCGTGGCGGTCGCAGCGGCAGCCGCAGCAGCAGCTTCCTCGACTTCCGATTTCATAGCGGACGGAGCAACGAGGGTGACGACGGTAAAGTCGCCCTGCACAGCAGACCTGACGCCCGCCGGCAGCTTGATGTCGCCGATGTGAATGCTGTTGCCGACGTCGAGACCGGCCAGATCGACCACGAATTCAGCGGGAATGTCGGTCGCGCCGCACAAAACTTCAATGTCGTGACGCACAAGGTTCAGAACGCCGCCCTTGGTGAGGCCGGGGCAGTCCTTGTGGTTGATGACGCGCACGGGAACGCCGACGCGGATAACGGTCTTGGCATTGACGCGCAAAAAGTCAGCATGGATCGGACGGTCATTGACCGGATCCAGCTGCACATCGCGCGGCAGGACGAGGAATTTCTGCCCCGCCACATCGAGATCGCACAGGCTGGTGTAGAAAGACTGACGTCCGGTGACACGCACCAGATCTTTTTCAAGGACGGAAATAAGGACCGGCTCCTTGCTATCACCGTAAATCACGCCAGGTACTTGACCTGTACGACGGGTTGCACGGGCGGCCCCCTTACCGGCCTTCGCACGCGCTAACGCCGTGAGTGCTGTATTTTTGCTTGTCATTTTCTCATTCCTTTAAAGTGGTTACGTCCTTAACCCAGCCTCCAGGGGTGCTGGCATTTCGGACAGTGCATAAAAGGCCAATATGGCAAGAAAATCAAGCGTTTTGTTGGTTGGGTGGGGGAAGGCGGGGGAAACTATTAGATTATGGGAATAAATAGAGTTCCTAAGCC
>JAHFPI010000142.1 GCA_023266795.1 Rhodospirillales bacterium | reverse complement strand
GGATCTCGACTTTTTCCGGCATGGCTACATGGGGAGCCAGCCCGATCCACAACGCGTCTGCCGTCAGGGGCATCTCCGATGTAAACGTCAGGATCGCCTCTCCGGCGCGATCCTCCGGCAAATCGAAATCCACATAAGTTTCGAAATCATGATCGTTAAGCGATGGGGGCTGCCCGCGGGATTCGCCGGGGATAATCCGGACAGGAACGGAAGTATCCATCTCTTTCCGGACTATAATATTAGGTACAAAAACAGGCTCGGTCATATCAAGGACGGCTATTTGCGGACGCGAAAATGACAGCGTATCTATTGGTATCTCAACGACTGTCGGCACCTTAATTTGCAGAGGAGCAATATCACCAAACTGACGGAAAGCAGACACTTTAGCTTCGAAAATTTCTTTCTGGCTTGCTGCGGCAAAAGCGACAGAAGAAAAGGAGATAAGGAGGGCCGCTGCCAGTGCGTATCGTTTCAATGTCATTTTACACCTGCCTTTTCCGGCGCTCGAGAAACGCCGTTCCCAGAAGCAATATCCCCAGAATAAAGAATGTCACCACTTTACCGCCAATATCCATGTGCGGCATATCAATGAAGATCAGGCGGAAAGACACCCAGCCGATAATAATTCCGCCATAAATCCGCAGCAGCTTCATCTCACGACGATGCCCCATGAAATAGCTGATGATGCCGGTTGTCATGAACAGGCTTAAGGACAGGGTTGTTGCCAGATCATCGTTTAGCAAAGCTGCATGCAGCGTCCGCCATACGAGATGGCCCGCATAATAGACGGCGACACCGCTGCCAACCGCCATTATAGCTTCAATTCCCGCGACGGGTTCAGGGGAAATCTTTCTTATCCGGCTCAGGAAGTACACCAGCCCCATTAGCACCACTGTCATCATCAGCACGACAAAAAAGTGGGTGTGAAAGATGACGCCCTCCGGCCAGCGGCTGCGGGCAAGACTGTCGAATGAAAGGAAAAGCGGCAGAATTGCAAAAAGAGTCGTATTTGCAGTCCTGCGCGCATCTTCCATGATTTTCCACGTGATCAGTGGCAGGAGACCGGCTTCCGCAATAAAGGCAAGCGTCAGCACCGGGCCTGAAAACTGCACCGCAGTCGCCGCCACCAGCAACAGGGCGCTCACGCCGCTGTAAACATAAAAAAACAGCGGATCGGCAGCCCGCGAGAAGAGCCAGTAGGAGGCGCCGCTGAAAAGCACCATCCATCCGGCAAGCCACAGGCTTTGCCACTCATGCGGTGCCACGCGTATAATCCATGAGATAATAAAGACGCCCAGTAGTCCGGCAGCCATGATATCCGGCATTTTTTCCTGACCCTCCGCCCTCAGGCTTGCAACGAGACTGGTGAAGAAAAATACCAGGGCAAAGCCGAATGCATAAGCAAGGCCGATCCAGGATTCCTGCAGCCAGATATGATAGTTATCCAGCACCGGAAGGCTATAGAAGAAAACCATCGCCAGAGCGGCAAGAATATTTTTACGCCAACCCGTGAGAAAGACCACCCAAAGGGTGCCCGCCGTAACAACGGCAAGATAGGAGAACAGGCCGATAAAATCATTGCTGCCCGTGCTGACGAGCAGGGGAACGATGCCCGCCATCAAAACTCCGGCGTGAGAAAGACGCTCCGCTTTATAATGGACGCTGATAAAAGCGGTCAGCGCCACTGTCATCAGCATAAATATCATGGAACTCGTCGGCGTGAACATGTTGTAATACTTCTGCGCGCCGAAGATTGTCAGCAGGACGATAACCGAGCCCAAAGCGGCAAAAATGCTGCCCTGCGTGAGATACGTGCGGATGCGGTACTGTGCTATCGCTATAATCCCCATACCGATGGTCAGGCCACCGATAACACGCCCTACAGGGCCGATCAGGTCATGCAGGATGGAATAGCGCACAAGCCAGCCTGCGGCAAGTATCATAAACACGGATCCAATGGCCAACAGCCAGTTTTCACGCAACCACGAAAAGAGAGAGAAACTGTCAGATGTGTCTCCTTCAATGAAGGTTGTTTTCTGGATCTGTGGGGACGCTTTTGCGGCAACCCATGAAGCGGGCGTTGCTTGCGCCACAGCTTCCGGTCTGGCCTGAGTGCCGACATATGCATTCTCCTGCACATGCGGCGCGCCGCCCTTTTCAAGATCCCGTATTTTTCGCCTGAGAAGATCGACATCTGTGCGCAACTGATCGATGGCGGAACGCTGAAACCACGGCATAAGGACCGAGATGACAACAAAGAGAGCGAGAAGAAACAGGCCCCACATCCACATGATCATACCTCCTTAAAAATTTTTTAATTCTTGACTTATAGGTTTAGTCTATCATAATATTAGACGGTGTTCAATATCTATTTTACAGTGTTAAATTAAAGGACTCCATGGCGCGCCGGTCTGATCATAGCAGGGAAGAGTTAAAAGATTTAGCCGTACGAAAAGGCCTTGAAATAATTGATAAAAATGGTTTTTCCGGCTTCAGCGCACGGGGCATCGCCAAAGCTATGGGCTATACAGTTGGCACCCTTTACCATGTGTTTGGCGATCTTGACCAGTATATGCTGCATATCAACGCGCAAATCCTCGATGACTGGCACGAAGAACTGAGACGGGGGTTAAAACGCACTAAAAAAGATCCATTACGTTATCTGGCACAGGGCTATATCGATTTCGCAAGAGCGCACTACGACCGCTGGACGATGTTATTCGAGTTTAAGATGGCTAAGCCCACCCCCCTGCCGGATTGGTACACTGAAAAAATGACCCGGCTGTTCAGGCTGGTCGAAAATGCAATTCTGCCCCATTCCGATGGCGACCTTCGCAAAGCGCGCCAGGACGCCAAGGTTCTCTGGGCCGGCATTCACGGCATTTGCGTTCTTTCACTGTCGGGAAAACTCGATATTGTCGGAGCCGAAAAGACGGAAGTTCTCGTCAACTCCTTGCTGGACAAATATACGGCATAAGTAATGCCCCCTTCATTTTCTTCACTTGCCTTTAATGGCTGTATTCTCTTTGCGGTAAAGGCGCGACAAGACCTCAAACGTAAAGGCCGTGCTCCAGCCGAACAGCATGAATCCGTTGGCGGCTTCGATGGCGCCGAGAAGCTGCCAATCCGGCGCCGGCATGACGTTCCCGAAGCCCACCGTTGTAAAAGAGGTCGTCGAAAAATACAGCGCCGTCTCGAAATCAGGCACCGCATGGACAAAGAAATACAGCGCGGCCCATATCCAGATCTCGACCACATTCGCCACGAAAACGGCCAGCACCACAACCGCAATCGTAACAGTCTTCCATGAGTCACGCTCCACTCTCAGGGCTGTGCTTTCTATTCTGGGTATCTTCCTGATAATAAGCTCAAGCGCCACGGCATGGAGGACAACCGTCACGCCAACCATGATGGTGCTGATAAATAACTGAAGGAACATCAATTCCTCGCTTTCACAGTGAGGGGTTCTAAGCCGCTTTCCTCTTCGCCAGCGGCTGTACGGGCCTTTGCGGAGCGCCGTTATAGACGCTCAGCGGGCGCATAATCTTGTTGTCTTCCAGCTGCTCGATGACATGCGCCGCCCAGCCGGTGATGCGGCTCATCACGAAGATCGGCGTGAAGATCGGGATTTCAAAGCCCATCAGGTAATAGGCGGGACCTACCGGATAATCGAGGTTCGGGTGGATATTCTTTTTCTCCAGCATTGTTTTAGCGAGGATCGTTTCGATCTCCACCCATTTCTGGCCGTTCTTGATTTTAGCCATGTCGTGGAAATATTTCGTCATATACGGCACGCGGCTGTCGCCGTTCTTGTATACGCGGTGGCCGAAGCCCATCACCAGCTTTTTCTTTTCCGACAGCGCCTCGTCGATCCATGCCTGCGCCTTTGACGGTTCCTGAATGTCCAGCAGCATATGCATCACCGCTTCATTGGCCCCGCCGTGCAGCGGCCCCTTGAGCGCGCCGATTGCGCCGGTGATCGCCGAATAAATATCCGACAATGTCGAGGTAATGACGCGTCCGGCGAAGGTCGAGGCGTTAAAACCGTGTTCGGCGTAAAAAGTCAGAGACGCATCGAAACACCTGACGATCTCCTTCTGCGGCACGCTGCCGAAATACATGTGGAAAAAGTTTTCCGCCATGTTCAGGTCGGCGCGCGGCGCAATCGGCTCCTGCCCTTTCCGCAGCCGGAAGTCGGCGGCGATGATGGTCGGGATCTGCGCCAGCATGCGCACGGATTTTTTCAGATTGCCGGCGGGCGTCCGGTCGGACCACGACGGATCCTCCACGCCCATAAAGCTCACCGCCGTCCGCAACGTGTCCATCGGATGCGCGTCGGCGCGGAACTGCCGCAGCACCGCCAGAAGCTGCGGGGAAATCTGCCGCTGGCTGCGTTCTTCCTGCTCGAATTTTTTAAGCTGCTCCGCCGTCGGCAATTCGCCGCGCCATAACAGATAGGCCACTTCCTCGAAGCGGCAGAACTCCGCCAGCTCCTGCACCGTATAACCGTAGTAGGTCAGCGAGTTGGCTTCCTCCACCACCGTGGAAATGCGGGTGTAATCTGAATAAACTCCGGCGAGGCCTTTAGCGATTTGCGGCGCGGTCATGGTACCTCCTTCAAAAAGTCCGCCCCATCTTAATCCCTTTTCACCCCCTTCTTCAAGAACGCAAAAGCTATTGATTTCAAGAAGATAGGGATTATAAAACTTTTTTAAGCAATATCGGGTATGATGGTATGGTTGACAGTATTACAGGGGGGATCTCATGGACGTTGCCGCAATTGCCCTACAACAAGCCGGTTCGCAGACTAACACCGCGCTGTCGATGCTGAAAAGAACGGCGCAGGCCGAGCAGTCGCTTGTCAACGTAATCGCGCAATCCGTCTCGAACGGCAGGCGCGGACAGAACCTCGATATTACAGTTTAAAATTAAAAATGCCCTGATCGAACTGGTTGTAATCTTCGTAGCGCAGCAGCGCGTACAGGTCTTTGCGGTGCTGCATTTCCCCCAGCAGGCTTTCCTGCGTGCCTTCTTTTTTTATCACGTCCAGCC
>JAHFPI010000141.1 GCA_023266795.1 Rhodospirillales bacterium | reverse complement strand
GCTGACGGCGAATGCGCTGCCCCTGCCGGTCAGCGACGTTGTTCCCGATGACGTCTCCATCACCCAGAACCCGCCGACGATCGGCTTTACGGTCACACCGGAAATCCACAACCTCGGCAAACTCTCCTGCTTCGCCTCCAACACCGGCAAGCTGCCCCTGACCCTGCTGGGCAACAACCGGGTCGAGATCCGTCCAGCGGAGCCCTTTACCGACCGCCGCACCCGCATCAACTGCACCCTGCCGAATGAAACGACAACGCCGGGGGAACCTTTAGGCTGGCGGTGGTTTGGTATGTCGCTGATCTCGCCGTCGCTGGAAGAGGATACCGGCGGCGATACGGGAAGCGATACGACAACAACGACGGAAGAAGACCCGGAAAATCAGTAGGCTTGCTAAAAATATTTTCTGCGCTATCCTCTGCTTCGAAGACTAAAATGGTCATTTTAATTATGTAATTTATAGGAGAATCCGCGATGTCCCAAGCTCAACTCAAAACCACGGAGGCCACTGTGACCTTTACACTCCCCACCCTGCCCTACGACAAGGCGGCGCTGGAGCCGCATATCTCCGCCAAGACGTTCGATTTCCACTACGGCAAGCACCACAAGGCCTATGTGGACAAAGCCAACGAACTCGTCAAAGGCACGCCGCTGGAAGGCAAACCGCTGGAAGTTGCCGTCGTTGAATCCCGCAAGCAGGGCGTCGGCCCGCTGTTCAACAACATCGGCCAGATATATAACCACAACCTGTTCTGGCTGAGCATGGCCCCGAACGGCGGCGGCGCGGCCCCCTCGCCTCTGGCAGAAAAAATCAATGAAGCCTTCGGCAGCTTCGATGCGTTCAAAGAGCAGTTCGTCGCCGCCGGCGTCGGCCAGTTCGGTAGCGGCTGGGTCTGGCTGGTGTCGAGCAAAGGCAAGCTCGAAATCGTCAAGACCGCCAACGCCGAAAGCCCGCTGACCGACGGCAAAACGCCGCTGCTGGTCTGCGACGTCTGGGAACACGCCTACTACCTCGACTACCAGAACCGCCGCGCCGACTTCCTCAAGGTCTTCGTCGAAAAACTCGCCAACTGGAAGTTCGCCGTCCAGAACTACAAAAAAGACGCCGAAATGACCGGCAGCTGCGGCACGTCCTGCGGTTGCGGGTGATTAAGAATATCCGATGTAATAAAAAAGGGAGCCAGCAATGGCTCCCTTTTTTACACACAGCGCCACCCCCGCGAAGGCGGGGGTCTGGTCCAAGCGGAGCGCCTTTATAAATGCGTCTTCGCCGTATGCCGGATGCCCGCCTTCGCGGGCATGGCGACTTCACACAAGACTGTCATTCTGAGCGCAGCGAAGAATCTCCTGAAGCATCGACAAGATACTCCACTCTGTTGGAGATCATTGTCAGGGCGGCATCGGCTGGCTTGAATTAACCCTGAGAATTATTTATTAGAATCTGAATGAATACGATACTCACTATCGCATTGCCAAAATTCTTTCGTGTCTGGAATATCCGAGAGAACTTTGGATACCTCATCATTTAATTTCTTAATATTCACCCCGTCCCACATGCATTTTCCTATGCAGACATGCCTTCGAATGTTTTTTGTCTTAGGGTATTTTTTATTAAGAAATGCACCCGTCCGTTCCGGGACAAGAGAACAAAATTGGAGAACATTGCCTTCAAGTTTATATCGACGAATATATCCCTTTATAAACCGATGTTTTTTTAGATTCTTCTTATCGGGCTCCATGAGGAACATATAACTGCCTACTTTCAGCGATCTTGCAGGTTCAGGGCTATAATCCTTCTCTTGTCTGTCTTTCTCATCAAGGCTATCAAACTGATATATGCCCTTTTTGTTAACAACTTGAAAAACATCAACAACCACCTTAACCGAACGCGCCTCTTTTCTCTCATCATCTTCCCGAGGAGTTGTCACGCTCCATTTTCCCAACAGCGCAGGATCAACATATCCTTTTTGCCAATAACTTCCGAAGTCATCAACTGGAATGCATGATGAAAGAAAAACAACAGCGAGACATAGCAAGAAGTTCTTCATGAAGATCAACCTTTGTTATTTCCCGCAATCTCAATTATCAGACCCCCTACCCCTTCGCCAGCTCCGCCTCAGCTTTCGGTGCGATCACTTCGCGGCGGAGGTTCATGTAGAGGAGGATGGGGGATGCGACGAAGATTGACGAATACGTCCCGACGATGATCCCCACCAGCATGGCGTAGGTGAAGCCCTTGATGACTTCGGTGCCGAACAGCAGCAGGGCGAGCATGGCGATGAAGGTCATCATGCTGGTCATGATGGTGCGCGACAGCGTCTGGTTGACGGAGATGTTGAACAGCTCCGGCAGCGGCATTTTCTTGTATTTGCGCAGCGTCTCGCGGATACGGTCGAAGACCACGACGGTGTCGTTGATCGAATAACCGGCGACCAGCAGCACGGCGGCCACGGTGGAGAGGTCAAACTCGAACTGCGTCAGGGTAAAAAACAGGATGGTCGCGCAGACGTCATGCGCCAGCGCGATGCAGCCGGTGACGCCGAACTGCCACTCGAACCGGAACCAGATATAGGCGAGAATGCCGATCATCGAATAGACGAAGGCCTTGACCCCCACCATAATCAGCTCCTGCCCCACCTGCGGGCCGACGTATTCCACGCGGCGGTATTCCACGTCGGTGCCGAGAAGCTTTTTGACTTCCTCATAGAGTTTTTTCTGCGTCGCCTGATCCGCTTCCTTGCCGGGAATCTTGATCATGACGGAACTATCGCCGAACTCCTGGATGGTCGGCGTGCCGGTGCTCAGCCCCGCCAGCGCGCGGCGCACATCGGTAATATGGATGGCAGCCGGCGTCTTGATTTCCATGAGCAAGCCGCCGGTGAAATCGATGCCGAGGTTCAGCCCGCGGGTGAACAACAGCACCACCGACAGCACCATCATCGCAAAGGACAGGAAAAGCGCGATTTTATGCACGCCCATGAAATCGAAATTGGTTTTTTCTTTGACAAGCCTGAAACGGAGCATCTGCTGTACCTCTCGTTGAATTAAATACTAAGCGTGACGGGGCGCGTTTTGCGGAGCCATGCAATCACCATCAGGCGCGTCAGCATGATCGCCGAAAACAGCGACGTGACGATCCCGATGCTCATGGCCACGGCAAAGCCCTTGACGGGGCCGGAGCCGAAGGAGAACAGGATGATCGCCACGATCAGCGTCGTCAGGTTGGAATCGACGATCGTCGCCAGCGCCAGCCGGTAGCCGCTATCCACCGCCGCCAGCACCGTGCGCCCGTTGCGCAGTTCCTCGCGGATGCGCTCGTAGATCAGCACGTTGGCGTCCACCGCGATGCCGATGGTCAGGATGATCCCCGCGATGCCCGGCAGGGTCAGCGTCGCCTGCAGGATCGACAACAGCGCAAAAATGAAGATCATGTTCAGGAACAGCGCGATATTGGCGAACATCCCGAACAGGCCGTAAGAGCCGAGCATCAGTAAAAAGACGAAGCCCAGCGCCGCCATTGCCGCCACCTTGCCGGAAGCCACGGAGTCGGAACCGAGCGTCGGCCCAACGCTGCGCTCCTCCACCACGTTCAGCGGCGCGGGCAGAGCCCCCGCCCGCAGCAGCAGCGAGAGGTCATGCGCTTCTTTCACGGTGAAGTTGCCGCTGATAACGCCGCTCCCGCCGCAGATGGCGTCGCGGATCACGGGCGCGCTGATCACTTCATCGTCCAGCACGATCGCAAAAGGCTTGCCGACATTCTCTTTGGTCACATCGCAAAAGCGCTTGGCGCCGATCGCGTTGAAACGGAAGGAAACCACGGGCGCGCCCTGTTCAAAAGTCGGCTGGGAATCGACCAGCAGGTCGCCGTTGATGACCGCCCGTTTTTTGATGATAACGCTTCCGCCGTTTTTCTCGCGCATCGGCAGCTTTCTGGAGCCGGGCGACAGTTCGGCCGTCGTCGCTTCCATGTCCACCAGATGGAAAGTCATTTTCGCGGTCCTGCCCAGCAGCGCCTTGACCTGCTCCGGATCATCCACGCCCGGCAGCTGCACCACGATACGGTCCGTGCCCTGCCGCTGGATGACCGGCTCTTTCGTGCCGGTTTCGTCGATACGGCGGCGGACGATCTCGATGGACTGGTTGACAATCTGCGTATTGATTTCCTTGATGGCATCGTCGCCCAGCGTCACTTCTGTGAGGCCATCGTCGCCGATGCGGATGTCCGCTTTCTGCTCCAGCCCACGGGCGATTTTGTAGGCGGCATCATGATCCTGCGCCGGATTGCGCAGCTTGAAGGTCACGCCGTTGCGCACGGTGCCAATATCTGTGTAACCGATGTTCTGCTTGCGCATTTCCGTCCGCGCCGCATCCACCATGGAATCCAGCCGGTCGCTGATGACGGTCTTGGTGTCGGCTTCCAGCAGAAGGTGCGAGCCTCCCTGCAGGTCGAGCCCCAGATTGACCGTGCTGGATGGCAGCCAGCTCGGCATGTGATCAACCAGCCACGTTTTTGCCTGCGGCGACATCACGTTCGGGGCGGCGTACAACACTCCCAGCACGGTCAGCAGCAGGATAAAAATAATCTTCCATTTTTCAATATGCAGCATCGGATACCCTTTTGATTGCTAGGATTTTGGACGGACTGTCAGGATCGTCGAGCGCACGGCGCTAACCTGCACGCCTTCCGCCAGCTCCAGAATAATCTCGTCGTCGCCAACGACTTTTTTGACCGTCGCGATCAGGCCGCCGCCGGTCACCACTTTGTCGCCCTTTTGCAGGTTATTGATGATGTTGCGGTGTTCCTGCAGCCGCTTGTTCTGCGGACGGATAACCATAAGATAAAAAACGCACAGGATGAGGATAATCGGCAGCATCGATGTGAGCATGCCCATGCCTCCGGCGGCAGCGGCGTCCGTTGTGGCAGCTGCGGTGGTGGCTTCGGCGAATGCGGGGGTGATGAACATGAGGGTTACTCCGTTGGTGAGAATGATGACGCTCTATATTGCTGAATATGCTTGAAAAGACAATAGAAAACAGGATTTTTTCTGATCTATAACCGTCGTCCCTGCGAAAGCAGGGATCCAGTTGGTGTTTTGTATAACGGTAAAAGTATAAAGACCCGAC
>JAHFPI010000016.1:7522-18186 GCA_023266795.1 Rhodospirillales bacterium | reverse complement strand
CAACTGCTGATCGACAACGGCGCTTACATCGACGGAAAGAACGGTAACGGCACGACGGCGCTGATGTGCGCCGCGCTGAACGGTCGGGCGCAGATCGTGCAGGCGCTGCTTGACGGAGGGGCTGCCGTTGACAGACGGAACGATGACGGCGATACGGCGCTGATGTGGGCGATGACGTACGGCCATGCGGATATCATAGGCCTGCTACTGGACAAAGGCGCCGATCCTAACGGTAAAAACAACAAGGGCTACAGCCCTCTGATAAGGGCCGTCCTGGATGACAAAAAGGAGATCGTGCGTCTGCTCGTTGACAAAGGCGCGTCACCCGATGAGAAAAACAATGCCGGCGACAGCGCATTGAGTTTGGCGAAACGCCACCGCCGCAGCGGGCTCGTTAAAATACTGACGGGCAGCGTGGCTCCGCCCCTGCAGCAACCGCCGGAAACATGGGTCATGACGCCTCCCGACAAAATCGCCCATATCAGCGTCTATCCGGAACTGAAAAGAAAACTGACTGAAATTTTCAACTTCTCCAGCCGAGAAAGAATTCTTATCTCTGAAAATACGGCATCAAAAGCCGAATCCACCCTGTCAGAAACTTTTGATGTTCTGAGCGAGGACGCCCTCCGTCCGGCCTTCGACCGGTTCATCAGGCAGGGAGGCCGTGCCGATGAAGATTTTGTCTTTAAACACTGCCGTATAGCCAAAGGCCCGTTGCTGCAAAAAGCGCCTTAAGAAACGCCGCGCCGCATAATTACCATATCCGCTTTATTGCAATTTCACCCTCTTACCGCTATAAATGTAGAGGGTTATTTTATGCAGATCCGGGGATTGTATTATTTGATTTATATTCAGCGGCGATTACAGGGGAAAATATAGATGATTCTCGCCCTTAAACGTATAAGGCAGATCGTAAACGATCCGTTCCCAACTTCGCTGAACGTCGATCTGGAAAAAATACCGCGCAACATGAACTTTTATCTGCGGCTGCCTGAAAGCTCGCAAACCAGGGACGCACAGCAACAAAGCTTGACGCGGGCTTACATAGGCGCTTTCGGTATTATTGCCGCTTTGACAATAGTGGGACATGCACTGACGACCTATATAACCGGCAACCAGAGAGAAAACGCGGAAATTACCGCCAAAATGAGCGATGTACGCTCTCTGGTTGATGTAATCGTTTCCCAATCAGTGACTTACAAGGCAACAGGCAACTCTTTTGATGACGAGTTTTTAAGCGAGTCGATCGAACGTATAAAAAAAGAACAAAGCACCATCGAAGCGCGCCGCAGCGATACCATTAACGGCATCTTCCATGTACCTCCGTTTTTTTTAAGCGAAAAAATTAAAAATTTTATCGCTACGGCTGAAGAATTCGCCAGAGAGCAGCGCACCGACATGCGCACCGAAGCCGCCGCCACCCTTGACACCCTGATAAACAAAACCTCGAAAATCCTGACAATAAATCTGGATCTGGCTCTCGAGCAGTACCGCACCGACGTCATGAAACAAATTGAACAATCCTATACCCTGCAATACTTCAGCGTTTTGACCGTGCTTGCCGTCCTTCTCCTTGAGGCATTTTTTATCTTCCGCCCCCTCATCGCACGGCTGGGACAATACCACAGGGACCTTATAAAACTCGCCCTCACGGACATGCTGACGGGACTGAACAACCGGCGCGCCTTTATGCAGCTGGCCTATGCGGGACTGGATCATTTCAAGCGGCATAAAAAACCGTTCGCGCTGATATTGATGGATCTGGATAAATTCAAGTCGGTGAACGATATATACGGCCATAAGGTCGGGGACCTGGTTCTCCAGCATTATTCCATGCTGATGCACAAATCCCTCCGGGCGCACGATACGATGGGGCGGATCGGCGGGGAGGAATTCGCGATTTTTCTCCCTGAAACCGGCGCGGAAGAGTCGCTGAAAATAATAGAACGCTTCCGCAAACGCGTCATGGACACGCCCTGCCCGTATGTGGATAACAATGGTGAAAATAAAACGCTCAACTATACCTCAAGTTTCGGCATTGTGACCGTCACCGAAGGCGTATGGACGCTGGATGAGTTGTTTGTCAAGGCCGATGAAAATCTCTATAAAGCCAAAGACCGCGGGCGTAACTGCGTTGTAATGGAAAAACTATAAGCTGTCATAGGAATTGATATAATAAAAACCCCCGGCTCACGCGCGGGGGTTTTTATTTTGTCCAGTCAACAGAAAGTGTGACTATTCACCGTCGCGCTCCTTGCGTTTGCGCTCCAGTTTACGATAACGTCTGACGGCTTCGGATCTCTCGCGTGCTTTCTTGACCGACGGTTTCTCGTAATGCCGGCGGATCTTCATCTCACGGAAAAGCCCCTCGCGCTGCATCTTTTTCTTCAATGCGCGCAGTGCCTGGTCGATGTTGTTATCGCGTACAACGACTTGTACTATAGTAATCACCCCTTTCTTAGTTTTCATAACTGTAAAATTGTTAACTTCGTGGTTGTAACACGACTCGGGCTGCACAGGAAAGGTTTTTTTGAAGCCCTCCGGAAAGAATCCGTGTTATTACTAGTTGCCTTATGGTCACCCCCTGCTATTTTGTTCCCTGCTTTAAAACCTAAATGGTCCCATTTGATATGCGCCGCACCGTAACACTGGACGACAAGTACACCGAGAAATCGGGCCGTATCTATCTGAACGGTCTGCAGGCACTGGTGCGCCTGCCGATGATGCAGTGGCAGCTGGATACCGCCCGTAACCTCCGGACAGCGACCTTTATTTCCGGCTATCGCGGCTCGCCGCTGGGCGGGCTGGATATGGCTTTAAAATCAGCCCAAAAGCATCTGGATGAATACAATATCAAATTCGTCCCCGGCGTGAACGAAGATCTGGGGGCAACGTCCGTCTGGGGCAGCCAGCAGTTGAACCTCGGCCCCGGCGCCCAGTACGACGGCATCGTCGGCATGTGGTATGGCAAAGGCCCCGGCGTGGACCGCTCGACCGACGTCCTGAAACATGCCAATGCCGCAGGCACCTCCAAATACGGCGGCGTCCTCGCCCTCGCCGGCGACGACCACGCCTGCAAATCCTCCACCCTGCCGCACCAGTCGGAGCAGGCCTTCATGCACTGCATGATTCCCGTCCTGCATCCGTCAGGCATCGAAGACGCGCTGGAGCTCGGCCTGCACGGCATCGCCATGTCACGTTATTCCGGCTGCTGGACGGCATTCAAGATCATCAGCGATTTTGCCGACAGCTCGGCCTCGGTGTTTTCCGACCCGTTCGCCCTGCAGTTTAAAACGCCCACGGATTTCAACATGCCTCCGGAAGGCCTCAATATCCGCTGGTATGACCCGCCCATCGCGCAGGAAGACCGGCTGATCAACTTTAAACTTCCGGCAGCACAGGCCTATGCCCGCGCCAATGGCCTCGACAAATACATCATTAATCCCGCGAAAAAACGCCTCGGCATTGTCGCCACCGGCAAAGGCTTCATGGATACGATGCAGGCGCTGGAAGATCTCGGCATCACGCAACGCCGCGCCGAAGAGCTGGGCATCGCCGTTTATAAAGTCGCCCTTGTCTGGCCGCTGGAAGATCATGGCATCCGCAAACTGGCGGAGCAGGTCGATGAAATTCTGGTTGTCGAGGAAAAGCGCGGGATTATCGAAGACCAGATCAAGCGCATCCTGTTCAATATGGACGCCGCCCGCCGCCCGCGCGTTATCGGCAAAACCGACGAGCGGGGCGCACCGCTGCTGCCGGAAAGCCTTGAACTGTCTCCCTCCCAGATCGCCGATGTCCTCGTCAAGCGTCTCAAAGCCCTGACAGACACGAGCTCCTTCGAAGAGCGCATGGCCGTCATCCACAATAATTTCGACCTCAAGGGCAAACCGTCGCCCGTTGTGCGCATGCCCTGGTATTGCTCCGGCTGCACGCACAACACTTCCACCGTCGTGCCGGAAGGCAGCCGCGCCCTCGCCGGCATCGGCTGCCACTACATGGCGATGTGGATGGACCGAAAAACCGTCATGTTCACCCAGATGGGCGGCGAAGGCACGCCATGGATCGGGCAGGCGCCGTTCACCTCCGAAAAGCATGTTTTCGCCAATCTTGGCGACGGCACCTATTTCCACTCCGGCCTGCTGGCCATCCGCGCCGCCATCGCCGCGAAAGTCAATATTACCTATAAAATCCTCTATAACGACGCCGTCGCCATGACCGGCGGGCAGCCTGTGGACGGGCCGCTGAGTGTCGAAATGATCGCGCAGCAGGTTTTCGCCGAAGGGGCGAAAAAGATCGTAATTGTCTCCGACGAGCCGTGGAAATACGGCAAAACCGCGAATTTCCCGACCGCCACCGACATCCGCCACCGCGACGACCTCGATCAGGTACAGCGCGCCCTGCGTGAAGTCCCCGGCGTCACCATTCTCATCTACGACCAGACCTGCGCCGCCGAAAAACGCCGCCGCCGCAAGCGCGGCCTGATGATCGATCCGCCCAAACGCATCATGATCAACGAACGTGTCTGCGAAGGCTGCGGCGACTGCGGCGTTAAATCAAGCTGCCTGTCCATCGCGCCGGTCGAAACGGAATTTGGCCGCAAGCGGCAGATCGACCAGTCGAGCTGCAACAAGGATTATTCGTGCGTTAAAGGGTTCTGCCCGAGCTTTGTCACCGTCCTCGGCGGCAAGCAGAAAAAGCCCGAGGCCGCCAAAACCGGCGACGATACTGAAGACTTCTTTAAATCCATGCCGGAACCCGTTTTAAGCGACCTCGATAAACCGGAGGCCATTCTTGTCACCGGCATCGGCGGCACGGGCGTCGTCACCATCGGCGCCATCCTCGCCATGGCCGCGCACCTTGAAGATAAAGGGGCGACGACGATGGACCAGACAGGCCTCGCCCAGAAGGGCGGCGCCGTCACCAGCCATATCCGCATCGCCAAAACGCCCGCAGACATCCACACCGTCCGCCTCAGCATCGGCAGCGCCACGACCATCCTCGGCTGCGACATGCTGGTCACCGCCGACGGCGACACCCTGTCCAAAATCCGCAGCGGCGAGACAAAAGTCATCCTCAACACGCATAAGGCACAAACCGGCGAATTCACCAAGAATACGGAATGGAAAATCCCTTCCGACCAGATTGTCGGCACCATCGGCAAGCTCTGCGGCGAAGACAACCTTTCCACGCTGAACGCAACGCAGATAGCAACGGCGCTCACCGGTGATTCGATTGCCACCAACATGTTCATGCTCGGCTATGCCTGCCAGAAAGGCATGATTCCCGTCGGCCATGAGGCCATCCTCTGCGCTATCGAACTCAACGGCGCCAGCGTCAAAATGAATCAGCAGGCCTTCCTCTGGGGCCGCCGCGCCGCCTTCGACCTCGCTAAAGTGCAGGAACTCGCTGCGCCGCCGCAATATACGGACAGCTCCGAACAGCACCGCGAGATTTCAAAAACGCCCGAAGAGGCCGTCGAACGGCGCATCTTCTCGCTGACGCACTACCAAAGCGCCGCCTATGCCGGAAAATACAAGGCGCTGGTGGATACCGTCCGCGCCGCCGACGAAAAGCTGAACGGAAAATCCGGCAAGCTCACCGAGGCCGTCGCCAGATACTACTACAAGCTGATGGCCTATAAGGACGAATACGAAGTGGCGCGGCTTTATACCGACGGCCAGTTTCTGGCGCAGCTCAAACATACGTTCGACGGCGACATTAAAATAAAATTCAATCTCGCTCCGCCGCTGATCGCTAAACGCGACCCCGTCACCGGCCACCTGAAGAAAACGGAATTTGGCCCGTGGGTGCTCAATGTATTCCGCGTCCTTGCCCCGCTGAAAGTCCTGCGCGGCACCCCGCTGGATATTTTCGGCTACAGCGCCGAGCGCCGCCTGGAACGCCAGTTGATCGTCGATTACAAAAAGACCATTGAAAGCCTATTGCCCGCCCTCACCGCCGCGAATTACGCCACCGCCATCGAAATCGCCTCCATCCCCGAACACATCCGCGGCTACGGCCATGTGAAGGAAAAGCATCTACAGGATGCGAAAAAGAAAGAGGCGGAATTGCTGGCAAAGATGGCCGCTGCTCCCGTGGAACAGAAAAAAGCCGCCTAACCGTTCACCACTTCAATATTCAGCGCCGCCGCGATCAGTGTTTTGGTGTATTCCTCGCGCGGGTGTTCGAATATCTGCTGGGTCGGGCCGCTTTCGACGACTTTGCCGTTTTTCATGACAATCACCTGATGGGAGATGGCTTTTATCACGCGCAGATCGTGGCTGATGAACATGTAGGCGAGGTTGTGCTTCTGCTGCAGGTTGCGCAGCAAATCGATAATCTGCGCCTGCACCGACATATCCAACGCCGAGGTCGGCTCGTCGAGGATGACGAATTTCGGCTTCAGCACCATCGCGCGGGCGATAGCGATGCGCTGCCGCTGCCCGCCGGAAAATTCGTGCGGATAGCGGTTGCGCGTGTCAGGGTCAAGCCCCACTTCCAGCAATACCTCCATCACCCGCTTTTCGCGTTCAGCCACGCTTAAGTCCGGGAAATGCACCAGCAGCCCCTCCTCGATAATCTGCGATACCGACAGGCGCGGCGACAGCGAGCCGTAAGGGTCCTGAAACACGATCTGCATCTCTTTCCGCAGCGGGCGGATGTCATTCGCCGCCAGCCCGTCAATCAGCCGGCCGTTGAAACGGATGGCGCCGGTGCTCTGGATAAGCCGCAGCAGCGCCAGTCCCAGCGTCGTTTTCCCCGAGCCGGATTCGCCCACCACGCCGACGGTCTGGCCGGGGCGGATATCGATGTCGATTCCGTCTACCGCCCGCACATAATCGACGACGCGACGGAAAATACCGGCTTTGATCGGGAAATAAACCTTCAACTGCTCCGCATGGAAAATAGCCGGAACGGCGGTATCAAACGGCTGCGGCACGCCCTTCGGCTGGGCGGCCAGCAGCATCTGCGTATAGGCATGGGACGGCGCGGTGAAAATCTTTTCGGTCTTGTCGTACTCCACCAGTTCCCCCTGATACATCACCGCCACACGGTCGGCCATTTTGCGGACGATGCTCAGGTCGTGGGTAATTAGCATGATCGCCATACCGGTTTTTTTCTGCAGCTCCTTGAGGAGTTTCAGCAGTTGCGCCTGCACCGTCACGTCCACCGCCGTTGTCGGCTCGTCGGCAATCAGCAGGTCCGGCTCGTTGGCCAGCGCCATGGCGATCATCACCCGCTGCCGCTGCCCGCCGGAAAGCTCGTGCGGATAGGCATTGAGACGCTCCGTCAGTTTCTCCAGCCCCACCAGTTTCAGCAGCTCGACAACCCGCGCCCGCGCCGCCTCCGGAGCCATGCGCTTGTGGATGAACAGCACTTCGGCGATCTGTTTTTCAATGGAATGCAGCGGATTGAGCGAGGTCATCGGCTCCTGAAAGATCATCGCCACCTTGTTGCCGCGAATCCCGCGCAGCACAACGTCCGGCGCGCCCATCAGCTCCTCGCCCTTGAATTTTATCGAACCGGAAGGATGCTGCGCGACCGGATACGGCAACAGTTGCAGAATGGACAACGCCGTCACCGACTTGCCGGAACCGGATTCGCCAACGACCGCCAGTATTTCGCCTTTTTCAATGGAAAAAGAAACGTTTTTGACCGCATGGGTGACCTGCGCACCGTTCCTGAAGTCCGCCGAGAGGTTCTTGATTTCCAGCAAAGCCATGTTCTATCCCCTAAAAATTTTTCGTGGGTCGAAAGCGTCACGCACCGCCTCGCCGATAAAGGTCAGCAGGCTCAGCATGATCGCCAGCGACAGGAAGGCGGTAATCCCCAGCCACGGCGCCTGCAGGTTGTTTTTCCCCTGCGACAACAGCTCGCCGAGCGAGGGCGAACCTGGTGGCAGACCAAAGCCGAGGAAATCCAGCCCCGTCAGCGTCGTGATCGACCCCGTCAGAACAAACGGCATCATGCTCAGAGTCGCCACCATCGCATTGGGCAGGGCGTGCTTGAACATGATGACCGGCGTCGAAACCCCCAGCGCCTTAGCGGCGCGGATATAATCGAGATTGCGCGCCTTGAGAAATTCCGCCCGCACCACATCGACCAGCGTCATCCACGAAAACAGCAGCATCAGCAGCAGGAGCGTGAAAAATCCCGGCGTAATTACGCTCGACATGATGATGAGCAGGAAAAACACCGGCATCCCCGACCAGATCTCGATGAACCGCTGCGACAGCAGGTCGAACAGCCCGCCGAAATACCCCTCCATCGCGCCGACAAGCACGCCGCCGAGGCTGCCCAGAATGGTCAGCGTCAGCCCGAACAAGATAGAGATGCGGAAGCCGTAGATCAGCCGCGCAAAAACATCCCGCCCCTGATCGTCGGTGCCCAGCAGATTCTCCGCCGAGGGCGGCGACGGCGCGGGGATATTCAGGTTATAATTGATCGTCTGGTAGGAATAATGCACTGGCGGCCAGAGCATCCAGCCTTTGTCTTCGATAAGTTTTGCCACCACGGGGTCGCGGTAATCCGCCTGCGTCTCGAACTCGCCGCCGAACGCCGTTTCAGGGTATGATTTCACGATCGGGAAATAAAAATTTCCCTGATAACGCACGACAATCGGCTTGTCGTTGGCAATCAGCTCGGCGCCGGAACTGAAAAGGAAAAGCGCGACGAAAATCCACAGCGACCAGTAACCGCCACGGTTGCGCTTAAACTGCGATATACGGCGTTCGGCGATGGGGGAAAGTTTTATCATCTCTCCCCCTGCGAGCTGAAATCAATGCGCGGATCAACCCATGTCATGGTCAGGTCGCTGATAAGTTTAATCAGAAAGCCCAGCAGGGTAAAAACATAGAGGGTGCCAAACATCACCGGATAGTCGCGGTTCAGCGCCGATTCGAAGCCGAGCAGCCCCAGCCCGTCCAGCGAAAAAATCGTTTCGATCAGCACAGAGCCGGTAAGGAATATCCCCATCAGTGCCGCTGGAAAGCCGGCAATTACAATCAGCATCGCGTTCCGGAACACATGGCCGTAAAGGATGCGGCTGGATGTGAGCCCCTTGGCGCGCGCAGTCAGGACATACTGCTTGTTGATTTCTTCGAGGAACGAATTTTTCGTCAGGATGGTCAGCCCCGCAAAGCCGCTAATCACCATCGCGGCCACAGGCAGCGTAATGTGCCAGAAATAATCGACAATACGGTGCGGCCAGTCCATATCGTGCCAGTTGTCGGAAACGAGCCCGCGCAGCGGGAAAATATCGAGATACTTTCCTCCGGCGAATAGCACGATCAGGAAGATGGCAAACAGAAACCCCGGAATGGAATGGCCGACGATCACCATGCCGCTTGTCCAGATATCGAACTTCGTGCCATCCTTAACGGCCTTTTTGATACCGAGCGGAATGGAAATGAAATAGACCAGCAGAGTCGTCCACAGGCCGAGCGAGACGGACACCGGCATCTTGTCCAGCACAAGGTCGATGACCTTCCGGTTCTGGAAGTAGCTCTCGCCGAAATCGAACATCAGGTAATTTTTGAGCATCATGACAAAGCGCTCGCCGATGGGTTTGTCGAAGCCGAATTGCTTTTCGAGCGATTTGATAAACTCCGGATCGAGCCCCTGCGCGCCACGGTATCTGCTGGCGCCGCTCGAGCTGTTGAGCTGCTGCTGCATCAGCTGCGTCGCCGCGCCGGCATCCTGTCCGCTGCCGCTGAACCGCTGGGTGGCGGAGGTGTTCATGCCCTGCAATTTGGCGATCATCTGCTCCACCGGCCCGCCGGGCGCGACCTGCACGATCATGAAGTTAAGGAGGATGATCCCGAACAGCGTCGGAATCATCAGGAACATGCGTCGGAAAATATAAGCGGCCATAGACCTTGTTACTTTGCTTCCGGTTTTACCTTCGGAGCAATTTTAGCAGCCTTTTCCGCATCCTGCCACCAGGTATCGACAACGCCGAGGCCGTATTTCGGGGAAACCGCCGGCTGGCCGAATTTATCCCAGTAGGCGACGCGGAAATAGTCGAGGTACCACTGCGGAATCACATAATAATTCCACAGCAGCACGCGGTCGAGCGCGCGGCTGCGGGTGATCAGCTCGGCACGGTCCGGCGCGGCGATAATCATGTCGATCAGCTGGTCCACGACCGGATTTTTAATGCCGATCAGGTTGCGGCTGCCCTTGACGCCAGCTTTCGCGCTGCTCCAGAAATCGCGCTGCTCGTTGCCGGGGGACAGGGACTCGCCGAAATTGGCCACCGTCATGTCGAAATCGAAATCATCCATGCGCTGCTGGTACTGCGATACGTCGACAACACGTAAATTCGCCTGAATCCCCAGCTGCTTGAGATTGGCGATCATCGGATTCACCCAGCGCTCGAACATCTGGCTTTCGATGAGGATTTCAAACTTGAACGGCTGGCCATTTTTTTCAAGAAAGCCCGATTTCCCGACCTGCCAGCCTGCCGCGCCCAGCAGCTGTTTAGCCGCCATCAGGTTCTTGCGCCTATCCTGACCGCTGCCGGAGGTTTTCGGCAGGATGAATTCCTTGCTGAAAACTTCATCGGGAATCTGGCCCTTGAATTTTTGCAGGATTTCCAGTTCGCGGTCGGTCGGCAGGCCGGAGGACGCCAGCTCCGAATTGGCAAAGTAGCTGTTGGTGCG
>JAHFPI010000016.1:0-7512 GCA_023266795.1 Rhodospirillales bacterium | reverse complement strand
TTTATAGGTGTCATAAGCGAACTGCTTGTTCGACCATTCGAAATCAAAGGCATAACCGAGCGCCTGGCGCACCTTCGCATCCTGAAACATCTGCCGGCGGGTATTGAAGGCGAAGGCCTGCATCCCTGCCGGCAGGCTGTGGTGGATTTCTTCCTTTTTAATCAGCCCCTGCCGGACGGGCGGCTGGTCGTATTCGGCGAACCAAGATTTAGCGGTATTTTCCTGACGAAAATCATAGTTGCCGGAGAAAAACGCCTGCAACAGCACCGTTTCGTCACGGTACATATCATAAAAAAGCGTATCGAAGTTATACATGCCTCTGGCGATGGACAGGTCTTTCGCCCACCAGTCCTTGACGCGCTCGTAAGTGATGCGGTGACCGGCCTCGACGGATTTTACCTTATAAGGCCCACTGCCAAGCGGAACATCAAGCGTGGACTTGGCAAAGTCCCTATCTGCCCAGAAATGCTTCGGCAGAATCGGCAACTGCCCCACGATCAGCGGCAATTCGCGGTTGCCCGCCTTGCTAAAGGTGAACTTGACACGGGTCGGGTTTTCGGCGACGGCGGATTTGACGTCGGCATAATAGGCGCGGTAAAAAGGATGCCCCTTGGTCATCAGCGTGTCAAAACTCCAGACGACATCGTCAGCTGTGACCGGCTGGCCGTCGTTCCAGCGCGCTTCGGGGCGCAGGTTGAACACAACCCAGCTCCTGTCCTCGGGCATTTCGATTGTTGCGGCGAGCAGGCCGTATTCGGAGAAGGCCTCGTCTTCGCTATTGATCATTAACGTCTGATACACCATGCCGATCCCCGGCGCGGCGACGCCCTTGATGATATAGGGGTTGAGGCTGTCAAACGTGCCCGCCACCGCCAGATGCATCTCCCCGCCCTTGGGCGCGGCGGGGTTGACGTACTCGAAGTTCTTAAAATCCGCCGCATACTTTGGTGCGCCGTGCATGGCGACGCCGTAAAGCGGCTTGATGTCTCCGGCGCGGGCGGCGCCTGAGAAAAACAAGGCGCAGAGGAATAGCAGCGTGATGAATGGTTTTTGCATTTTTGTCTCCTTGGAATGACAGAAGACAGTCTACCCCGCCGGATAGGGAGTGACAAGCGTGCCAAAAAAACCGCCGGAGCTTTGTGGAGCTCCGGCGGTTTGCGAGATATTTAAACTTTCCTCAGGTATCAATCACGTCTGTCTTAAACGACTGACTTCATCCTTTCTTGCCGCTTCCTGCGCGGCAGTGGGACCTGGCGCAGGGGCTTTTCCCTGACCCGTCCGCGACATGTTAATTGCATCGCCAAACTTGCTGGCCGGGCTGAGGACACCCTTCGCGCCGTCATCGTCGAAGGAATGGTCAGCAGATGCCCCAGGTAACCATTTGAACATAGCCGCCGGGATCATATCCAGCAGCTTGAAGCACGAGTTCGCCACCGTGTAGATGATGAATACATAGATGATACAAAATGCGAGAGGCCCAAAAATACCGTTCCCGGCGCCGCGCGGAAAGCTTCTTTGCATGAACCAGCTAAATGCTTCGCCTATCCAGACAACGAATGTATTAAAGAGAAGCAGCGCCCCGACAAATCCGATCACAGTCAGGATCGGCCGCAACAGGACGTTCAGCCATAAAACCCACGCATGCCGCGCGCCCATCCCTTCCCCTTCCGTATTCAGAAAGGAAAGAGCGGCGATGGGAACCATAACCACGGCCTCGAACACGGAAACCATCCATGTGAACACGGCATAGGCGACCCTGACAAACGGAATCATCGGAACGTAGTACATAAGAACCAGTGAAGCCGCGAACAATATCCCGGCAAATGTCGTTATTACAGCCGTCACGGGACCCTGAATAAAGGCGCTCACCATGGCCGGCAAGGCACCGCCGCCGAAGAATGCCGCAACTGCGTTGCCGCCTACGGCGCCGGCAAGACCCGCGCCGACGATTTCCAGCAGCGCGATCCCCCCGTATATCACAAGGGAAATCAACTGTAACGAGCCCCCGAGTTTGGCAAGTTTTGCCAGAGGATAAGTATCTACGTCCGCAGGGTCAGCCATGTCGAGAAAAAATCTTGACACCGCCGCCCCGCCTGCCATTTCGAGCATTGCGCCCGAAAAAGCATCGGGCCGCGCATCCTGCGCACCCTCAAGCACACCCTTCAAATCGGAAGTTCCGTTATTTACGGCAATATCGCTCGTGGCCCAATCCGATGTCAACACCTCCGATCCTGCCGGAAGCGACGACGGTGCCGACGCAGCCTGTGTAATCCACCACGGGCGGTACTGACCGAGAACTTCAGCCACCTTTTCCCCGATCTTCGTGCCCTGAAGAGAGCTCATGTCCCCTCTGGTAAAGGAAAGACCCGGCTGGTGCAGCATGCCAACGACGTCATTCATCGACTCAATGTTATGATACCATACGCCCATCCCCGGCCAGCCCTGATTTTTAACATCGGTCAGCATGCTGGCATTTTTTGTCAGTTCCGTCGTCAGCAGCGCATCGCCGTTTTTAAGGATCGTTTGCATGGTTCCGTTGTATGCAGCAATCATGTCTGAAATGCAGCTGGTGTCGCCCATTTTTCCGCTGCCGGGCGGACCGAATCCGCATTGGTTCAGCTCCCCGTCGCTGCAAATGGTGGGTGTGCTGCCACCGCCGAAAAACCCGATAACGCCGCCAAGGAAACCACCGGCATTGCCCAGATTCGTCAGCGGATTAGGCTCGCCAATGCCCGGATAGATGAACTGCGAAGTAAAGCTACAGGAGAATTTTCTGGCGATCGGCGCCACAACCCCGTCGTCGTTCGTCCACACACTGCCTCCGGCGCCGCCGGCAAAAAACAGGTTGAAGTAACCCTGTGCGAGATCGTTCTGATACTTGCCAATCGCCCGGTCTACGGCCCAACTGGAAGCCAGCAGATCATTGATAAGTTTCGTATCCTTCGCCGGAAAATCCGCCGAGCCGCAAAGATTTTTTACTGTCGCGTTCGTAAAGAAGAACTGCGACCTGCCCGGCGTCAGGACATTATTGATCCTCCGGTATGTCGTAATGAGCTGGTCATCATTGCCGGCCAACGCACCAGACGCGTTGGCATACCCGTTATAGGCCGTCCGGCAGATATACATCTGGGCATATTGGGACATAAGGTCGGTCGGGCTCGCCTGCCCGAATTTGGCAAGCACGGCCTGATCCGCCACGATCGTCGAAACGTACGTATACCAGCCGCGTGAGCCAAAGTTGGAGCCCCATTCGGCCAGCTTCATGACCATGAATTGCCCGGAGCTGAAGCCGTTCGCGCCAAGGGGGATCATCAGTCCCAGCGCAAAAACAATACGGATCGGCGCCCAGACCATATTGTGGCGCTGCCCGCCGATCATGCCTGTTTTGGCGGTATCGGTTACGACATACAGGATAAGCCAGAATACCATGATACCCGCGATAACGAGGATGCCGGTGTTATAAATCTGCATCAGGCTGCCGAAGGCCTGCTGCAGCAATCCGCCTTTTCCCTCCGCACCCGCGCGCAGCATTTTATCCAAAATCATGATGCCCCATTCCCCGTGGGCCGTGCCGGGAGCGGGGACAACCTTATCGAACATTTTCAGCACAGGGCCGCCCGGAATGGAAGCCGAGTTCGTGGCGCCAAGCATGCCGTCAAAAATCTGCGCGCTGGCGGAGCTCACCAACACGCTTGCAATATTCAGCACCGCCACGACGAGCGACAGCACGACCATGACAACCATCAGCGCCACGCTGGCAAAAAGACCCCACTGATAGGGCGACGCGTGGGTAGCGCGGAGATTATACCAGGCCTCGCTCATCAGCTCGAAAAACTTGTATTTCTTGATGCCTTCCATGCCGTAACGGGCAGCAGGGTGGTTCAGCGGCAGAAGTCCCGCCTGCACAAACATCATGGCAATGGTACGGATAAACACCGGAACGATAAAGGAGGAGTGCTGCCAGCTAAGGCCAAGTTGCGGCATGAATAAAAAGGCAGCAACGGACGCCGGCTTCTTTGACGAATCACTCATGGATTTTCCCCCGAAAAAACATACGCCTCACCCTTTGCAGGCTTATTATTTAATACTACGCCTTTTTCTTAAAACCGTCAAATTTAACATCATTTATGAAAAATTTTATGTAATCGTATATTGATGACATATTATTGATATTATTGAATAATAATCCATCACCACGAAAATGACGGCATGACATAGCTCGGCCTGTAAGGATAATTAACCAGAAAATCCTGCAGCCGACTCTCCCCCATAAATTCTTCGCGGTGGAGACCCGAAGTGACCAGTACGGAATCGATCCCAGCTGCCGTTGCCCCGGCAATATCCGTCAGCATACTGTCCCCCACCGCCAGCACCTGCCGCGTCCCCATATCCCGCAGGCACCGGCTGTAAACATCCCGATAGGGCTTGCCGAAATAAACGATCTCCCCCCCCATAGCGGCGTAACTATCGGCCAGCGTACCGGCGCAAATGACCAGCTTGCTCTCAACATGCACGGTTCTGTCCGGATTGGCGCAGAGCATCGGCAGGCTACGGGTCATGCACTTTTGCAGGAGGGGCAGGTATTTATCCAGCGTATCGGAAAAATCCTCCACACCGCTGTTCAGCACAAAATCCGCGCCGGCAGGATCGGAGACAATACTAATATCAAGGCCTTCATAAACGCTGCTATCGCGTCCGCCGCCGATATGCAGGCAGCGGCGCCCCCATTTGGCCAGCAATTTATCCTGTAGCGCCTGCCAGCTGGCTTCGCCCGAGGTCAGGATGCCGTCATACATCTCCGGCGTCACGCCCATCTGCGTCAGCTTCTCCACCACTATATAAGAGCGGCGGGGGGCGTTCGATAGCAGCCATATTTTCTTTCTGGCCTTTTTCATGCCCCGCAAGGCCGGAAGCGTATCCGGAAAGGGCGCCACCCCGTCATGCACCACCCCCCACAGGTCAAGGATGAAGCCGTCATAAAGCCCGAAGATTTCAGACAGCCCGTTGATGGATTTCGGCAGCATTTAATTTTTATCGTAAAGAACGGGTTTGCCGAACAGATACCCCTGCCCATAGTCGATATCGACCTCCAGCAGCTCCAGCAGCTGCCGGTCGGTCTCGATTTTTTCGACGACCAGATCAACGCCGTTACGGTCGAATTCGCCCTTCAGCCGCTTCACCTTCTGCAGGCCGCCGATTTCCTTGATTTCCCCCATGAGAAGGGCGGCATCTATCTTGACGAAGCGGATATGACGGGCCTCCAGATGTTCGAAATCCAGCGCCAGCGATTTCACCTGATCCATCGAGAACCGGCAGCCCAACCGCGACAGCCCGTCGAGAACCGGCAGGATGTCCGCGCTCATCGTAGCCAGATCGCTCTGCCCCATCTCGAAAATCAGCCGTGGCGCCAGCAGCCGGTTCTGGGCGATGAACTCGACAAGGTCGCCCATGAATTTCGGGTCGTTCAGCGTCAGGCTGGTGATGTTGAAGAAAAAGGCGCGGTTATAATTCCCCTCCTCCGTATTGCGGATGATCTGCAATCCCCGCAGCAGCAGCAGGTTATCGATGACCGGCATCAGGTCCTGCCGGTTGGCGATGGCGATGTACCGAAACGCCGGCAGATACGAATCCTGCCTGATGCGGATGCGCGAGAACATTTCATAGAAGCGCACTTTGCGCTGCGGCAGGCCGACGATCGGCTGCAGGAATAGGTCGACCCGGTCCTGCTTGACCGCCGCCTTCACCAGCAACAGCACCTGGGACTCCGTCAGATGCAGATCAGCCGCGTCAGCGTCAATCTTTCCGTCAATCCCCGCTTCTTCGGCATCAGCGGGCAGAAGCCCGACTTCCCCCTGCTCTTCGCGGGGAAGATCGCTCAGGCTGGAAAGCTGCTCGGCGATCACCTTGATCATCCGCTGCTCCACCGGTTCGCCCGGCGTTTTATCGTAGCTGCGCGCCACCGTCACCGCCGCATCCGACAGCCTTTTCCTGAGCGACGCCGTATCATTCCTGTTGCGCGCCACATCCCGCACCAGACGGTCATAATCGCTGCCCATCCGCTGGAACTGCCCCAGCAGGTCTTTCTCCCAGCGGCGGCGTGAAGACATCTCAGTCAGCACCAGCACCGCCAGCACCAGCAGCGACAGAATCAAAAAAGCCGTCCGCAACGGCACGGCATCGCGCAGGAAGAACAGCAGCGTCAAAATCCCGAGGCCGATGACGATATTCCTGAAGGTGAGATAGCTGTAAACCGTGAATTTTTCCCGCACCTTGCCGCTCGCCAGCGGGCGGTTGAACAGGCTCAGCCGGACGACATTGTCATCCTTTTTGCCGGCCGGTGGATTTTTGTTTAGCGATGGTTTATCTGACATGCGGCTAGATTACCGCCTTCGCCCTTGATTTTCCAGTAGTCCTTTCACTGCCCACGGCGGCGGCAATGTCCTGAAATCCCTCCTGTTTCAGCAGGGGCGTCAGACCTTCCAGAATTCTGGTAATAAGCGCCGGTCCCTGATACATCAGCCCCGTATAGATCTGGATGAGCGACGCACCGGCCCTGATTTTCTCGTAGGCGTCCGCAGCGGAAGAAACGCCCCCCACGCCGATAATCGGCACCGTGCCCTGTGTCAGCCGGTAAAAGTCACGGATGGTTTCGGTTGAAAGGTCTTTGAGCAGCCTGCCGCTCAGTCCGCCTTTTTCGCCCTGAAGATGTGGCGGCAGCGCCGCCGGCCGCGTGACCGTGGTATTCGAAATCACCAGCCCGTCGATACGATGCTTCATGACAATTTCGGCAATATCGGCGCGTTGCACCGCCTCCATATCGGGGGCAATTTTTAGCAGAACCGGCACCTTGCGGATAACCAGCAGCCCCGTCAGCAAATCGTCCAGCGCATTCTTGCCCTGCAACTGCCGCAGACCGGCCGTATTGGGCGACGACACATTGACCGTGACGTAATCCGCCAGCGGCGCCAGTTTCTCCATGCAGCGCCGATAATCATCGAGCGGCACGGCGGTTTCTTTATTAATGCCGATATTCACACCCAGAATGCCGGGGGCTGCCGGAAAGTTTTTTCTGAAATCCCGAACATTTTCAGCAAAAACCTCCAGCCCCTTGCCGGGAAATCCCAGCCGGTTGATCACGGATTCGTTGGCAATATCGCGAAAAACACGCGGGTGGGCATTGCCGACCTGCGGCAACGGCGTCACCGTGCCGACCTCGACAAAGCCGAAACCCATTTTAAACAACGGAGCGATGACTTCAGCATCCTTGTCGAATCCGGCGGCCAGCCCCAGCGGATTCGAAAATTCGCGCCCCCAGAGTTTTATCTTCAGGGATTCGTTGTTATTTTTATAAGCAGGCGCCAGTCCGGCCTTCAGGGCCAGCAGCGTCAGCCGGTGCGCACACTCCGGCTCCAGCGCCATGAGCAGCGGACGCAGGCAGGGGTAAAAGCCCATCATCGCCGCACGCGGTCGCGCACATACTGCTGGAGCGGCGCAAGGCTGACCGGCATCACG
>JAHFPI010000015.1 GCA_023266795.1 Rhodospirillales bacterium | reverse complement strand
CTGCAACAGGTCGGTACGCTCTCCGGCGGGCAGAAAAACCGGCTGATGCTGGCCAAAGTGCTGGCCGACCCGAAAAGCTTCCTCATTCTCGACGAGCCGACCAACGACCTCGACATGGATACGCTCGATATGCTGGAGGAGATCATCTCGCATTACAACGGCACGCTGATCGTCGTCAGCCATGACCGCGATTTCCTCGACCAGACGGTGTCGAAAATCCTCGCCTTCGAGGGCAACGGCGCGGTGGAAGGCTATATCGGCGGCTATACGGATTATCTCGAAGCGCAGAAGGAAAAAAGAAAACCGAAGACCGTGGAAAAAATCCAGACCAAAAAGGTCGAAAAAGAAGAGCCTCCTGCCCCCAAGATTTACAAAAAGCTCACCTACAAGCTGCAATACGAACTAGAGAACCTGCCGAAGAGAATCCACAAGCTCGAAAAAGAAATTGCCGATCTGGAAGGGATTCTGGAGGACTCCGACCTATACGCCAAAGACAAAAACGCCTTCCACCACGCCTCCCACCGCCTCGGCTACGCCCGCGATGAACTCAACGAAGCCGAACGCCGCTGGCTGGAGCTGGACGAAATGCGGGCGGCGGTTGAGGGGTAAATTTACGGCTGTCTGGTTTTCACCGCCGGTTTTTGCGACTTCCCTGTAAGTTCCGCCATTAATTTTTTGTTGCGAAGGATAGCAAGTACGCTTCCAGCCTTCCCATCTTTGGCGATTTGAAGAACAGAATCCCCTTTTGGCGCTATTTTCACATCGGCGCCGGCTTTCAGCAGTTTTTTGAAAACCTCGACTTGATCAGCATAGGCCGCATGACAAAGGGGGGTAAAGCCATTTGCCGTTGCACTCTGTTCTTGCAGGTTTGGATCAGCGCCCTTGCTCAGCAAATAATCAAAAATTTCCAGGTTGAACGCACGACTCAGAATTGGTATGCCTTCCTGATTTAATCTTTCGACCATTTTTCCATTGTCGCTTAATCTGATAACTTCCGCGAGATCATCGCGCAAAACAGCAACTAACAACGGTTTCCATGGGGGATTGTCTTTCTCGCCTAAGATACGCCAGTATTCATCAGAAGCCTGTCTATAATTTTCATACTCTAGCTTCCACGTCTCTTTTAATTTCTGATTATCCGGGTTCTCCTTCTGGAGTCGCCCAATTTCACTTAAACGTTCTGAAGCCTCTAGGCAACGAACTTGCGCTTCTTCTATCAATCGAGCCACGCGGGTATTGAAATCTTCTTTGATACTTTTTCGGGTCATGATTGTCGCCATCCTTATGTTGGCCGAAATTTACATCGAAAAAATGATTATGTCAATATAAATTCCCGGTTGCCCCGCTTTTAAAGCTTGGTATCATGAAATCCATTTTAAGCGGCGCATTTTATAAGGAGTTTTGTCATGACCGAGCATAAAATCCATCCGGGCCATCTGGCCGTTTTTCCGGTACCTCCGCAGATCGCCAAGACGGCAAAAATCACCGCCGCGAAATATGCCTCCATGTACAAGGAGTCCGTCGAAAATCCGGAGAAATTCTGGGCGGAGCATGGCAAGCGCATCACATGGTCGAAGCCCTATACGCAGGTCAGGGACGTCGATTTCAAGGACAACGCCCGCATCCGCTGGTTTTATGACGGCACGCTGAACGCCAGCTATAACTGCATCGACCGGCACCTGCCCGCCCGCGCCAACCAGGTGGCGCTGATCCGCGAAGGCGACGACCCGAAGGACTCCTCCAAAATCACCTATGCCCAGCTGAAAGACGAAGTCTGCCGCCTCGCCAACGCGCTGAAAGCGCGCGGCGTGAAAAAAGGCGACCGCGTCACTATCTACATGCCGATGATACCGGAGGCGGTTTTTGCGATGCTGGCCTGCGCCCGTATCGGCGCGGTGCATTCCGTGGTGTTCGGCGGTTTCTCGCCCACCTCGCTCAAGGACCGGATACTGGACTGTGAATCCGCCGTGGTCATCACCGCCGACGAAGGGCTGCGCGGCGGCAAGAAAATCCCCCTCAAATCCAATACCGACGAGGCGCTGAAAGGCTGCCCCGGCGTGCATACGGTGATCGTCTACAAACGCACCGGCAACGTCGTGTTCTGGAACAACGACCGCGACGTCTGGTATCAGGAGATCTGCGCAAAACAGTCCGCCGATTGCAAGCCCGAGGAAATGAACGCCGAAGACCCGCTGTTCATCCTCTATACCTCCGGCTCCACCGGCAAGCCCAAGGGCGTGCTGCACACCACCGGCGGCTACATGGTTTTTGCCGCCATGACGCATGAATATGTGTTCGATTATCACGACGGCGAGGTTTACTGGTGTACCGCCGATGTCGGCTGGGTGACCGGTCACACCTACATCGTCTACGGCCCTCTGGCCAACGGCGCCACCTCGCTGGTGTTCGAAGGCATCCCGACCTATCCGGATTTCAGCCGCTTCTGGCAGGTAGTCGACAAGCATCAGGTGAATATCTTCTACACCGCCCCCACCGCCATCCGCTCGCTGCTGCGCGAAGGTGAATCTTTCGTGAAAAAGACCAGCCGCAAATCGCTGCGCATCCTCGGCTCCGTCGGCGAGCCGATCAACGAGGAAGCGTGGATGTGGTATTACGACGTTGTCGGCGAGAGCCGCTGCCCGATCGTCGATACGTGGTGGCAGACCGAAACCGGCGGCATCCTTATCTCCGCCCTGCCCGGCGCCCATGCCCTGAAGCCTTCCTATGCCTCCTTCCCGTTCTTCGGCGTCCGTCCGGCGATTGTCGACAACGCCGGAAATATCCTCGAGGGCGAAGCGGAAGGCAATCTGGTCATTCTCGACAGCTGGCCGGGACAGATGCGGACGGTGTATAAAGGCCACGACCGCTTCGTGCAAACCTATTTCACCGCCTTTCCGGGCATGTACTGCACCGGCGACGGCGCGAAACGCGACAAAGACGGTTATTACCGCATCACCGGACGTGTCGATGACATTATCAAAGTCTCCGGCCACCGCATCGGCACGGCGGAGGTTGAGGACGCGCTCAACTCCCATCCCAAAATCGCCGAGTCCGCCGTGGTCGGCTATCCGCACGACATCAAGGGCGAAGGCATCTATGCCTATGTGGTTTTGATGGAAGGCGAGACGGCCAGCGAAGAGCTCCGCAAAGACATCATCCAGCATGTGCGGAAGGTCATCGGCCCGATCGCCACGCCGGACGTGATCCTCTTCACCCCCGGCCTGCCCAAAACCAGATCCGGCAAAATCATGCGCCGCATCCTGCGCAAGATCGCCGAAAACGCATTTGACCAGCTGGGAGACACCTCGACTCTGGCCGATCCGTCCATCGTGGAGACAATCATCGCCAGCCACAAGAAGCTGTTCAGCAAGGCGGCGTAAATTATTCCGATCAAGAAAAAGCCGGCCGGGACTTTATCCCCGACCGGCTACTTTCTTTCAAGTCCCGAACCAAACCCCTCCATACCCAACCGAGAAAGGCTTGATGCGTTGCTTGCTTTTACAGGACTCCACCACTCTATCGAATCGGAATCCCGGTGAGAAGTTCCCCCTACCCAAATCTGAAAAGCGTATTCATTTAAGCTTCAGATTCCAGAATAGCAAAAACTGGTTAATAATCCGTGAATCGCGTTATTTGTTGATATTCCGTGGGGTCCAGGTGCTCACCCGGCGGCGGGCGTCGTTCAACTGATCTTCTGACAGCGCATTGGATAGCTCAATCCGGCTCACCACGGCGCTCGCCCTGTCTTCACCCTCAGGGAAACCAGCCGCCGCCAGCGCCAGCCACTGATAGGCCAGAACCATATCTTTCCTCGCGCCCTTGCCTTCTTTGTAAAGGCGCCCGAGCTCACGCTGGCAATAAGGATCGCCCGCATCCGCGCCCTTCTGATAGAGGGTGCGCGCTTTATCAATATCCTGCGGTATGCCTTTGCCGTCCTCGTAAAGGTGCGCCAGAGCCACCATTGGCGGCGTATAGTGGTTTTCCTCGACAGCCTTCGTATACCACCGCACGGCGCCCTTGAAATCCTGCGGCAGGCCGATGCCGTTCTCGTAGAAATACCCGAGCCGTGCCTGCGCCTGCGCACTCCCTTTTTTAGCCGCGTGCGCATACCAGATCGCCGCATCTGTCGGTCCCTTGGTGCTGTCGCCCTCGCCGGTCTCATACATACGGGCAAGCGCAAGTTCCGCAGGCACGTGACCTTTCTCCGCCGCCTGACCGTAGTACACCAATGCCTGCACTGGATCCTTATCCACGCCCTGACCGTTACGATACATGTCACCAAGCGCATCTTGCGCGTACATATCGCCTTTTTGGGCGGCATAGCTGTACCAGCGGAGCGCTTCCGCATAATTTACTTGCACGCCCTGTCCTCGGCGGTACATCTCGGCCAGATTGTACTGGGCCCGCGTATGGCCCTGCGTGGCAGCCTGCAAATACCACTGCGTCGCCAGACCGTAATCTTTCTTATAGCCGCGTCCTTCACGGAGCATCGTCGCCAGGCCATTCTGGGCGCTGGCATCTCCCATCTGCGCCCCTTTGGCGTACCACTTGAAGGCTTCCTTGTCGTCTTTGGTGACGCCATGCCCGGTGCTGTAGATGTAGCCCATATAGGTAATCGCAGGCAGATAGTCCTTTTCCGCTGATTTCTTATACCAGCTGACAGCGCCGTAAATATCCTTGCCGGTGCCCTGCCCCGTATCCTGCATGTAAGCGAGATAAAACTGCGCCCGCTCGTCTCCGGCGGCGGCAAGCCTCCAGAAACCCTTTATTGCCTCTGCATTATCGCCGTAATTATAAGCGGCCAGCGCATCATCGAAGGTAGGCGTGCGCCTGCTATTATTATCCTCATCCTGTGCCCACGCTGGAGCGCCCGACAACAGGCCCAGGCAAAGCAACGCCGCCATGAACGTTATCACTAGAAACTGCTTTGGCTGTGGGCTGGTCATTTATTCGGCCATACCGATGGCGGACATATAGAGCTCAAGCAGTTCCTGCTGCTCACGGCGTTTTTCCAGATTTGTTTTACGCAGGGAAACGATTTTGCGCATGACCCTGGGATCAAAACCGGTTCCCTTGGCTTCGGCATAAACGTCACGGATGTCTTCGGCGATGGCGCTTTTTTCTTCTTCCAGCCGCTCGACGCGCTCGATGAAAGATTTCAGGCGATTGCCTGAAACTTCGCTGACGTTCGTCGTCACCTTCTTGAGAGGCTCTTTTTGTTTTAAATTTGATTTTGCCATATTAACGGCCCTTTCGCTGAACAGATGCAAACATTAAAGCCTCCCCGAGACAGGTCAATATAGAGAATCAGACCGGCGGCAGCAATTCTATTTTGCTGGAATTATTGCATAGTTTCAATACTGCTAACATGTCGCCCGCCCGCAGCCCCACGCATCCGGCAGTGGGACTGAAATCAGGCCGCGCCAGATGCATAAAAATTGCACTGCCTTTGCCCGCCACCGCCGGAGCATCATTGTAACCAATCACCACGGTATAATCATAAAGGTGATCCTCCCGTGTCATCCGGTCGTGTACGGCGGGATGCGGCAGGATGATTTTTTTATTATAATCCGGATGTGTGGAATCTTCGCACCACCCCGTTGCCGGAGTCAGGATTTCAACATGCAGCCCCGTTAGCGGCTTGGGCACACGGTCAGCACGGTAGAGCAACTGGCGCAGCGGAAAAATACCGAGCGGCGTCTTGCCATCGCCCTCTTTCTTCGCCTCAGACAGCACAACGCCGGTGCGACCCAGCGTGCAGTCAAAAGCCTGCCCGCCTATTTCCAGTGTGCCGGTTGTCGCTGTCCATGATTTTGTCCTTACAACAATATTCATGTAAAGATACGCCCCCAGCTCTGCTGCAACGCCAGGTCAAGCTCCGGCATAGTGACTTTAACGCCCATATCCGCAAGCGAAGTCACGCCATAATCTTTAATGCCACAGGGGATGATCCCGTTGTAATGGGATAAATCAGGATTAAGGTTGATCGAAAGACCGTGGTAAGTCACCCATTTCCGGACACGCACGCCTACCGCCGCAATCTTTGCTTCGGATCCTTTTGCCGCTACCCAGATCCCGATGCGCCCTGTACGGCGCTCTCCCTGCACGTCGAAAGTTTTGAGCGCCGTAATAACCCATTCCTCCAGATCGTGGACATACTGGCGAAGATTGGCGCCACGTTTTTGCAGATCCAGCATCACATAGGCAATGCGTTGGCCGGGGCCGTGATAGGTGTACTGCCCTCCCCGTCCCGTCTGATAAACCGGAAACACCGGATCAATCAGGTCTTTCGAGGCAGCGCTGGTACCGGCGGTGTAGAGCGGCGGATGTTCAATCAGCCAGACAAGGTCGGCGGCTCCCCCGTTACGGATTGCGGCGGCTCTGTCCTCCATAAATGCGACTGCATGGTCATAGGCGACCGGCGCCTTTTCCACCTGCCACTCGGTTTTCCTGATATTTTGAGTTTGTATCATTTGAGTTCGTTGCCGTTTCTATATTGACATATCTTACTAACATATCTAACAATTTAGTAATCTGGTTTTTGTGAAATTACATAAGTTTACAAAAGGACAATCAGCCATGAGCGTCAAATCAGTTTTCAGAAAAATGGCCGGCAAGCCAGCAGCTTCCTTCGACGAAGCCAACCGGATGACAACGCGGGTGCTCCCCATCCCCGGCAGAGATAATATGGGCGTTTATCTCAGGTTTACTGCCCAAAAAAGCGGGAACGACCGATGGACGATCTATATCGATTCCAATGATATTTGGTACGCAAAATACTATCCCGGATATAAGCTGTCGGAGGCTGCCGTCAACGCCGCCATAGCGAAACATGCTGATAGCGCTACGGCTAAGGACAATAAAGTAAGCTTTGACGCTGCTTTCATGATCCTGCGGGAGGTGGAAGAAGCCCATCTGAAATACAGCAATAAACTCCCGTCCCCGGGGGAACCTTCGGATCATTATATGGTGGCTTACCGCCTGCTGCCGCAGCAGTTTCAGGAGGGACTTGAAGACATTTACAAGTCACGGCTTGAAAAGAGCAATATTATGCCTCCGAGACCCCCTCAGCCCGCGCCAAAACAGCCGGGAAAGCCGAAGCCGGACTAGTTAAAAACTCCCTTTTACATGGACTTGCCTTCTTTCAGACATTCTGTTATTGAAATACCACCAGCGATGTACGATATGCGGTCGTGGCGGAATTGGTAGACGCACAGCCTTGAGGTGGCTGCGGGGCAACCCGTGAAAGTTCGAGTCTTTTCGACCGCACCACCCTTCGCCCTTACGGGCTTCGGGTGGCTTACGCCAACGAGATAACCCAAAAAATCAGAAGCCAGACGCCGGAAACCGGAATATACTTTATTCTGGTTTTTTGAACGGAGTATTGCCCCATGGCCATGAAAAAAGATTCTTTTTACCAAAGCGCGCTTGAGTATCACCGGACCCCGAACGGACCTGGAAAAATTTCCATCCAGCCCACCAAGGCGATGGCGACCCAGCGGGATCTGGGGCTGGCCTACTCCCCCGGCGTTGCCGCTCCCTGTGAAGAAATTGCCGCCAATCCGGCCTGCGTCAGCGAATATACCTCGCGCGGCAACCTTGTCGCGGTCATCACCAACGGCACGGCTGTATTGGGGCTGGGCGACATCGGCCCGCTGGCCGCCAAACCGGTGATGGAAGGCAAGGCTGTCCTGTTCAAGAAATTTTCCGGCATTGATGCCGTGGATATCGAGATCAACGAGAAGGATACCGACAAGCTTGTAGAGATCATCGCCTCCCTGGAACCCAGCTTTGGCGGTATCAACCTTGAGGACATCAAGGCGCCAGAATGCTTCGAAATCGAACGCCGCCTGAAAGAACGGATGAAAATTCCGGTTTTCCACGACGACCAGCACGGCACCGCCATCATCGTCGGCACTGCTTTCAGCAACTGGCTGATCTATTCCGGACGCAAGCTCAAGGACGTAAAGCTGGTTACTTCCGGCGCCGGAGCCTCTGCCATCGCCTGCGTGAATCTGCTGATGGCGCTGGGCCTGCCGAAGAAAAACATCACCCTGACCGACCGCTCCGGCGTGGTCTACAAAGGCCGCAGCGGGGGTCTGGATGACACGAAAAAAACCTTCGCGCAGGACACTAAATGCCGCACGCTGAAAGATGCCCTCAAGGGCGCGGATGTTTTTCTCGGCCTCTCCGGTCCGCATGTGCTTGACGGCGCTATGGTCAAAACGATGGCCGATGCGCCGCTTATCATGGCGCTTGCCAATCCGACCCCGGAAATCCTGCCGGAGGACGCCCGCGCCGCCAAGCCCAACGCGGTCATCTGCACCGGACGTTCGGATTATCCCAATCAGGTGAACAACGCGCTCTGCTTCCCGTTTATTTTCCGGGGCGCTCTCGATGTCGGCGCGACGACCATCAACGAAGAAATGAAACTGGCCTGTGTACGCGCGCTCTCCGCCCTGACGATGGCGGAAGCCAGCGCGGAAGTGGCTGCCGTTTACGGCGATGTATCCCTTAAATTCGGCCCTGAATACCTGATCCCGAAACCCTTCGATCCGCGCCTTATTTTGGTATTGCCGCCGGCGGTCGCCAAAGCGGCCATGGACAGCGGTGTTGCCACCCGACCCATCAAGGATTTCACTGCCTATCGCAAGCAACTGGAAAAATACGTCTTCAAATCCGGTCAGCTGATGCACCCGATTTATGACCGTGCCGCCAGCAACCTGAAGCGGATTGCCTTTGCCGAAGGCGAGGAAACCCGCGTTCTGCACGCGGCGCAGACCCTGATTGACGACAAAATCGCCAAGCCCATTCTGATCGGCCGGGAAGAAATCATCCTCAAAAGGATCAAGAAGCTGGGACTGCACCTGAAAAAAGGTCAGAACTTCGAACTCGTCAACCCTGAAAAAGACGAACGCTTCAACGACTACTGGGAGACCTACCACAGGCTGATGGAACGCAAAGGCGTCACACCGGCCAGCGCCAAGCAGATCGTCAGGACGCGCAACACTGTTATTGCCGCCCTGCTGGTGTACAAGGAAGATGCCGACGCAATGCTCTGCGGCACTGTCGGGCGCTACGACCAGCATTTCAAATATATCTCCGACATTATCGGCCTGGCGCCCGGCGCCCGCACCCATGCGGCGCTGAACATCATGATCCTGTCAAAAGGGACCTATTTTATCTGCGACACGTTCGTCAACCCCGACCCGACAGCGGAGCAGCTCTGCGACATGACACTGCTGGCGGCGGAGGAAGTGAAAAAATTCGGCATCGAGCCTAAAGTCGCCCTGCTGTCCCACTCCGATTTCGGCAGTCTTGACCGTCCGGAAGCCGTTAAAATGCGGGAAGCAACGCAGATGATCAAGGAAAGGGCGCCTACACTTCAAGTAGAAGGCGAAATGACCGCTTCCGCCGCCCTCTCCGAGGAAATCCGCGCCCAGTTATTCCCGAACTCGGAGCTTAAAGGCCAGGCCAACCTCCTGATCATGCCCAACATCGACGCCGCCAACATCACCTTTCACATGCTGAAAGTGCTGGGTGACGGCATTGTTGTGGGGCCCCTGTTGCTGGGCGCGCGTAAACCCGCGCATATCCTGATGCCGTCCGTCACCTCACGCGGCATCATCAATGCCGCTGCTTATGCCTGCGCCAATGCCGGACTCATGGAAAAATCCCGCCAAGGCAAAACGAAAAGCAAAGTCACACGCCTTAAAAAACGTGCCTGATAACTTTAGCCAAGACCGGGACTCCGATTGATGGAAATGGAAGATGAGGTAATACCCGATAAACAGGCATTGGACGACGGCGCCGTAGAACAACAGGTCGGCTTGGCGGATGCCTTTATTCAGGAGATTGCCAGCCTTCTTGACCAGAACTATACCGACCGCATTCAGGAGCTATGCCGCGACCTGCCCGCGCCCGACGCCGCCGAACTGATCGTCAAGCTGGACAGCGCGCGGCGGCATAAGCTGATTGAAGTGCTGGAAGACGACCTCCATCCTGAAACCTTCTCATACTTCGACCACGATCTCCTCAACGACCTGCTGGAGCATATGTCCGGCAAGAATATCGCCGCCATCGTCAGCGAGCTTGACAGTGATGACGCCATCGGCCTGATTAACGGCCTTGACGAGGAGCGGCAGGGCAACATCCTCCGCCATCTTAACCGCAACCTGCGTGCCGTTGTCGAGGAAGGTCTCACCTTCCCCGAAGCAAGCGCCGGACGGATGATGCAGCGGGAATTTGTGGCTATTCCCCAGTTCTGGACCGTCGGCAAGACCGTGGATTACCTGCGCGCCGCCGCCACAACCCTGCCGGAAAAGTTTTATAATATCTTTATCGTCGACCCCATGCACCGCTTTATCGGCACCGTCACGCTGAGCAACGTCCTCTGCGCGCAACGCTCCGTGAAAGTCGATACGCTGGTCGGCGAGGAATACGTCACCATCCCGGTAACGATGGATCAGGAGCAGGTTGCTTTCCTCTTCCGCCGCAAAGACCTTCTTTCGGCCCCCGTGGTCGACGAGAATGAACAGCTTATCGGCGTCATCACCGTGGACGACATCGTTGACGTTATCGATAAAGAGGCGGAGAAAGACCTGCTGAACCTCAGCGGGGTCAGCGATACCGACATTCACCGGCCGATCATTGCAACGGCAAACTCGCGGTTTTTCTGGCTGGCAATCAACCTAGTGACCGCCATCGCCGCCGCGTGGGTTATCAGCCTGTTCGAAGCCACTATTGCCAAAATCACCGTGCTGGCCGTGCTGATGCCGATTGTGGCCTCGATGGGCGGCAACGCCGGAACGCAGTCCCTCGCCGTCGCCGTCCGTGCGCTGGCCACCAAAGACCTTTCTTCCTCCAACAGCCCGCGCGTCATCGCCAAGGAAGCCATCGTCGGCCTCATCAACGGCATCCTGTTCGCCGTCATCATGGGCGCCGTGGTTTTCCTGTGGTTTCACAACCTGCAGCTGGGCATGATTATCGGCGCCGCCATGATCATGAACCTGATCGCCGCCGGATTTTCCGGCGCCATGATCCCCATCGTCATGAGCCGCATGGGCCACGACCCCGCCCAGTCCGCCGTGGTCTTTCTCACCACCGTCACGGACATCGTCGGGTTCTTCTCGTTTCTGGGACTGGCGAGCTGGTTGATGCTTTAGCGTGAAAAAACCTGTCTGGGAATTATCCTAAAAATCGTTACAATTGCCGGTTGGTTTTAGCGCATTTTATGCAATAAATACGGCCATTTTCAGCATTTCCGAGTCGTCTTCTAAAGACCGGTTTTATGAGTTTATTTAACATTTTCGAATCGTTCGTGAATACTGTTAAAGCAGCATTTACGCGTGTAATCGTGCTATACTAAAGGTATAGAGAGAGATTTTTTTATAGGCTTTTATTTTTAGATTTTATTGATTTTACGGACTTCCATTTAGGGGAGGCCTCACATGGAAAAATATAAATCATATACCACGGGTCAGAACAAACTTGGTGCGTTTTTCTTGTTGATGCAGAAGATGAAGGCGGAGCGTGATGCCCCCTTCCTTACGGTTGTTGACAGATCGGGTGATCTCATCCCGGATACGCTTCCTGTATTCGTTAATCCCAAAGCAAAAATCGGCAGGGACGGAAGAATTCAAAATATATCGGAATTTAAAGGGTGGGATGATGTTTTTGATTTCAGCCGCTGCCTGCAATGCTCTGCGCTCCAGAGCGAGCATTACGGCTCATCCTGCGAGTCCCCCTGCATGAAGTGCCATAGCTTGGTGGAAAAAATTAAAGAGAAAAATGACCCACGCTACCATATTCCCAGTGCTTTTCAGGCAGGGCCGTTGCCGCATTGAGCAATCTGTTTTTTACCCCGCCTCGGCCACCTTCTCCGAACGTTTGCGCAGATTGGGATCGAGGATGCGTTTGCGCAGGCGAATGGACTTTGGAGTGACTTCCACCAGTTCGTCGTCAGCGATATAGATAATCGCCTGATCGAGCGTCAGGATGCGCGGCGGAATGAGTTTGGTCGCCTCGTCAGTACCGGAAGCGCGGACGTTAGTCAGTTTCTTGCCCTTCAGCACGTTTACCGGCATGTCATTGCCACGGCTGCTTTCGCCGACAATCATGCCTTCATAAACACGCGTCCCCGGCAGGACCATAATGGTGCCGCGTTCCTCGAGTTTCCACAGGTCGTACTCCGTCGCCTCGCCCACATCCATGGCTATCAGCACGCCGGTGCGGCGGCTTTCGACACCGCCCTTGAACGGCGCATAGCCGTGAAACAGGCGGTTGATGATGCCGGTGCCGCGCGTGTCGGTCAGGAATTCCCCGTGATAGCCGATAAGGCCGCGTGTCGGCGCGACGAAAGTCATCCGCACCCGTCCGCCACCGCTCGGCACCATCGCAGTCATTTCGCCCTTGCGGATGGCCATTTTCTGCACCACCTGCCCGGAATAGGCCTGATCGACGTCAACCATGACTTCTTCGATAGGCTCCATTTTCTCGCCGGTTGTTTCGTCTGTTTTGTAGACGACGCGGGGACGTCCGATGCAAAGCTCGAACCCTTCGCGGCGCATGGTCTCGATCAGAACAGCCATCTGCAACTCGCCACGGCCAAATACTTCAAAAGTGTCGGAGGTGGCCCCGTCCAAGACTTTCATGGCGACGTTGCTTTCCGCCTCGCGGAACAGGCGGTCGCGGATAGCGCGCGAAGTCACTTTTGTGCCCTCGGTGCCCGCAAACGGGCCGTCATTCACCGCAAACGACATGCTGATGGTCGGCGGATCAATTGGGATTGCCTGAAGCGGCTGTTCCACCGCCACATCGCAGACGGTATCGGATACCGTCGCCTCTGTCATGCCCGCCAGAGAAATAATATCGCCCGCCACGGCTTCCGGCAGCGGTTCGCGGTTGATGCCCCGGAAGGCCAGAATCTTTGTGATGCGGGAGTTTTCCACCGGCTTTCCCTCGCGGGTGATGGCCTTAACCGGCGCGTTCACCTTGATGCTGCCTGACATCACCTTGCCGGTGACCAGACGCCCGAGGTAGGGGTTATTCTCGATCAGGGTGACCAGCATCGAAAACGGTTTGGTTTCGTCGTTTTTGGGGGATGGCACGAAATCGCAGATCAGGTCGAACAGCGGGGTCATATCCTTGCGCTCGCCGTCAAGGGTGGTGCTCGCCCAGCCCTGTCTGCCGGAAGCATATAGCAGGGGGAAATCGAGTTGCTCGTCCGTCGCTTCCAAAGCGGCGAAAAGGTCAAAAACTTCCTCATGCACGGCATCGGCCCTGGCATCCGGACGGTCGATCTTGTTGATAACCACGATCGGGCGGATACCCTGCTTCAGCGCCTTGGCTACGACGAATTTGGTTTGCGGCAGCGGCCCTTCAGCCGCGTCGACCAGTACGATCACGCCGTCCACCATCGACAGGATACGCTCCACCTCGCCGCCGAAATCGGCGTGGCCGGGGGTGTCGACGATATTAATGCGCGTGTCCTTCCATACGACGGAGGTGACTTTCGCCAGAATGGTGATGCCGCGCTCCCGCTCCAGATCATTGCTGTCCATGACGCATTCGGCGACCTGCTGGTTCTCCCGGAACAATCCGGACTGGCGCAGCAGCACGTCTACAAGCGTGGTTTTGCCGTGGTCGACGTGGGCAATGATGGCAATATTTTTTAGCGTTGAAGTCATTTTTATCTCTTTCGCCGTATAGAATTAAGACAGTTATTCTCGTCCGGAGTTTTCCGGAGACGCGCTATCCTATTGAAAAATATTAATTTTTCAATTCAATTTTTTGCGTATCAGGGATAATACACGATTTCATAATTATGTATAGTGAAATATGCAGATAATTTCAGTGCAAAGAATCCCGGAAAAGACATTATTAACACTTATCTGGTACTTTATGACGGAACTGTAACAACCCAATCAAAGGAAAAATACCATGAAAAAACTTCTTTTTGCCGCGCTTCTCTTTGTTTCACCCGTCGCAATGGCGGACAGTACGCCCGCAGGTCATGAAAAAGATGGCGGCAAACCCGAAATGAGTTTTGAGCAGCGCAAAGCCAAAGTGCTCGAACGTATGAGTGCGCGTCAGGCCGAGATGCAGAAAAAGATGCAGGATAGGCTAGGCTGCGTTCAGGCATCTACCACGCCTGATGCGCTAAAAGCCTGCTTCCCAAATCGGAAGGAACGTCACGAAGGCAAGTCCGATGGTGACGATGGGGAACATAAGTAAAAATTACTGATGTAGATTTAAATCGACACCCGCTTTCCTACAGGAGGCGGGTGTCGTTTTTTCTTTACAAGAAAACGAATCAGCATATAAACTTTAATTATGCGAACCCGAGGACGAAGCGATTCGTTTTAGACGGGTATGTTCCTTTAGTATCAGGGATTATCAATGAGATGGAAGATTACGATGCTCCGGACGAATTGGTACGACAACGCCGCCCAGACATACCTGTAACTTGCTTCCGCCCTGCGGCGCTCGAAGGCGCCGTACGCTGGTTTACCCAGAATTTCCCCGGAAAAGTACTCTACGCCGTTAAGGCCAACCCTGCCCCGTATATCCTTTCGGGGCTGTTTCATGCCGGCATCAAGCACTTTGATGTGGCCTCCATTCCTGAAATCGAACTGGTGCGCGGCCTTCTTCCCGAGGCTCACCTGTCTTTCATGCACCCCGTCAAAAGCCGTCAGGCCATAGAACGCGCCTATTTCGACTATGGCGTCCGCGATTTTGCCTTCGACAGCCTCGAAGAACTCGAAAAAATTGTCACCTGCACCGGTAAAAGCAAAGACCTGACCCTGATGCTGCGTCTCGCCGTTCCCAATACGGCGTCAGAGCTGCCGCTGTCCGGAAAATTCGGCATTGCGCCTGAAAAAGCCGCAACCTTGCTCAAAGCCGCCCGTAAGGCCGGAAAACGCCTCGGCATCACCTTTCACGTCGGCTCGCAGACGATGGATCCGCAGGCCTATTCCACGGCGCTGGCTCTCGTCGGCGAAATCCTGCAATCCATCCCGCGTACGCGCGTGGACATTATCGACGTCGGCGGCGGGTTCCCGTCCCTCTATCCGGATATGGTTCCGCCGGCGCTGGCTGACTACAAGACCGCCATCGAGCAGGGCTTTGACCAGTTGCCGCACAGCGGCCGCTACGAATTCTGGTGCGAACCCGGCCGTGCGCTGGTCGCCGAAAGCTGCTCGGTCATCGTTAAGGTGGACCTGCGCAAAGATGATGTCCTTTATATTAACGATGGCACCTATGGCAGCCTGTTTGATGCGGGCCACATGGGATTCCGTTACCCGGTTCGTCTCATTCGTCCGACGCCGGGGGGTACCGATGCCGCGCTCAAGCCGTTCCGTTTTTACGGGCCGACCTGTGACAGCATCGACTATATGCCCGGCCCCTTCTCTCTCCCCGAAGATGTGAGGGAAGGCGACTACATCGAAATCGGCCAGCTCGGCGCCTATGGCAACACCATGCGCACCGGCTTTAACGGTTTTGACGTCACCGAGACCGTGAGCGTCAAAGCGCCGCCGCTGACCACGATGTACGATGACGCCCCTGAAACGACGGATTCAAGAGAACTCATCATTGTTTAATTAAAAAGGAACTCCCCCAATGAAAAACCTGAAATCGGTTAAAGTAAAGCCGCACCCCAAAAGCAACCGCAAAGCAGCCCTGCTGAGCACGCCGGTCGAGCATATCGACATCAAAAGCTTTGATGCCCGCCCCATCATAAAGGCAATGGGCAAGATGTCCTTCACCTCCCGCGACCTCGGCCGCGCGACGGAGATTTTTAACACCATGCTGCAGGACAAAGGCGCCACCAGCATCCTGACCATCGCCGGTTCTACCTCGGCAGGCGGCTGCATGGACCTCTACACCGAAATGGTGAAGAGCAACATGGTGGACGTCATCGTCTCCACCGGCGCCAGCATTGTGGATATGGACTTTTTCGAAGCTCTCGGTTTCAAGCACTATCAGGCCGACAGTCAGGTGGACGACCGCGACCTGCGCGACCTGTACATCGACCGCATCTATGACACCTATATCGATGAAGAAAGCCTGCAAGCCGTCGACCATACGATTTTCGAAATCGCCAACAGCCTGCAGCCGCGCCCCTACTCATCCCGTGAGTTTATCTGGGAGATGGGCAAATGGCTGACGAAAAACGCCAAAAAGAAAGGCTCCCTCGTCCAGACCGCCTATGAACACGGTGTGCCGATCTTCTGCCCCGCCTTCACGGATTCCTCCGCCGGTTTCGGCCTCGTGCTGCACCAGAAGAAAAATCCGAAAAAATACATGAGCATCGACAGCGTGGCCGACTTCCGCGAGCTGACCGACATTAAAATGGCCGCCGGCACCACCGGCCTGCTGATGATCGGCGGCGGCGTGCCAAAAAACTTCACGCAGGATACCGTCGTCTGCGCCGAAATCCTCGGGCAGAAAGACGTTGAAATGCACAAATATGCCATCCAGATCACCATTGCCGACGTGCGTGACGGCGCCTGCTCCTCATCGACGCTGAAAGAAGCCTGCTCCTGGGGCAAGGTCGATGTCGCGCAGGAGCAGATGGTCTTCGCCGAAGCCAGTTCCGTACTGCCGCTGCTCGCCAGCGACGCCTACCATCGCGGCCACTGGAAAAAGCGCAGCCGCAAGAACTGGGCGAAGTTGTTTAAATGACCATGCAATTCCTCCCTCCCTCCAAGGCCTTCCTCGGTCTGGAGAAAAAAGACGCTGTTTCGCCTAAAGAGGCAAAGGCCGTCGTCATCCCCTTCGGCCTTGAGGCTTCCGTCTCTTACGGCGGCGGCACGTCCAAAGGCCCGCAGGCGATGATCGATGCCTCGCATCAGGTAGAGCTGTTTGATGACGAATTCTGGTGCGAGCCTTTCCGCCAGATCGGCATTGTCACAGCCAAGGAACCAAAAATCCAGAAGCCCATCTCAAAGGCCATAGACCAGCTGGAAGCACTGGTGGAAGAAGCTCTCGTTATGGGCAAATTCCCGATTGTTTTCGGCGGCGAACATTCCATTCTCGCCGGCGCCATCCGTCCCTATGTACGCCGTTACAAGGAACTGGTTCTCCTGCACTTTGACGCCCATGCCGACCTGCGTGACGGGTATGGCGGCGAGCATTACAGCCATGCCGCCGCGCTCCGCCGCGCGCTCGACCACAAGAACGTCAAGCTCTACTCCTTCGGCATCCGCAACATCTCCCAGAGTGAAATCCCGTTCCTCGAGGCCAACGGCCACCGCATCAAAATCTACTGGGCGCGGGATAAAGCCAAATGGAACATGAAAGAAATCGTTAGCCACTTCAAAGGCAAGGATGTCTATGTCACCTTCGACATCGATGGTCTCGATGGCAGTCTGATGCCTGCCACTGGCACGCCGGAGCCAGGCGGCTTGTTCTGGCAGGAATCTGTCGACATCATCCGTGAAGTCGCAAAAGTCTCGAACTTTGTCGGCGCCGATGTCAACGAACTCGCCCCCAAAGCCAATCTCCATTCCTGCAACTTTTTGGCGGCGAAACTCGCGTATAAAATTCTGACGTACGCGTTTCTGGTCAGCAAGAAGAACAAGACGAAGAAAGCTGCTTAGATTAAAAATCCATATCACGGGAGAATGAAGATGCCTGACATCAAAAAGATAAAAGCAGAAATTCTTACAGCCGCCGGCGGATCCGCACCTCCGGAAGCGTTTGTCCGGCAAACGGATATAATGGACATGATGCTGACAGAGTATTTTAATGCCAGCTCCCGCGCCCCGAAAAGCATGACCCTGAATGCGCTCGTTGCTGCGGCGGGCATGTGCAAGGACGGCGCAAAAGAACTGACCGCAGATCAGCTTAAGGCAATCCTCGATAAATACGAGCCAAAGCCATAAGAGGACCGGCACTCACCACTTCTTGAAAATAAAAAAAGCCGCCAGCACCAGCAGGGAAAAACCGACTGCGTGATTCCAACGGACAGGCTCGCCCAGATACCACACCGAAAATCCGGCAAAGACGCAGAGCGTGATGATTTCCTGTATGGTCTTCAGCTGCGCGGTGGACATCGCACCGGAGCCGATCCGGTTGGCCGGCACCTGCAGGCAATACTCGAAGAACGCGATGCCCCAGCTCACCAGTATGGCGATATAAAGCGGTGAGGCTTTGTATTTCAAATGCCCGTACCATGCAAACGTCATGAAGATGTTGGACAAGGCCAACAGGCCGATTGTTTTTAAAGC
>JAHFPI010000140.1 GCA_023266795.1 Rhodospirillales bacterium | reverse complement strand
GCTGCCCTTGGCCTTCCTGACCCTGCCCCTCTTGTCCTTCTCCCTCTTGGCCTTCACCTTCCTGACCCTGACCGTCCTGTCCTTGTTCAGGATTCTTATCCATCTCATCCTTAAACTGCTGTATCAGCACCTGAGCGAATTTATCCAGATAAAGATCCCAGATATGGTCCATCACCCGAATACGCTCATCCGTGGTATTCGAAACCATTTCCCTGTAATGCCGTTCGCCAAAATAACGGTCTTTCGGCTCCGGTTGCAGCGTATTGATGCCATGCTTGCCGGCGGACAGATCAATGAGATATTCGAATGAATCTTTCTGCCCCGGCTTCGCCGCCGTTACATCAACGGTATTGCGGATATCCTCGGGGAATATTCTGAACCGCTTCCATGTGTCGTCTTTGTCTTTAAACAGCCCGTTGTTCTCGTAAAATGCCAGCAGCACGGACCACTTGACCTCATCGAACATTTTCTGGGCGATCTCAGGAGAAATATCCCCTGCCGCGATTTTTTTTATTTCGTCGGCGGTGAGCGGCACGGGATTGTTGAACTTCTTCATCTTTTCTTCGAGTTCTTTTTTCTGCTCCGGCGTCAGGGCCTTTTGCTTGTCGATGGTGACCTGAATATCCCCCTGATCTCCCCGCGCCATTTCACCGAACCCCTGCAGGATGGTGCAGCAGTGGTTCATGGAGTAGCCGAAGTCCTGCGGGTAGTTCTGGCTCATGTTGGCTGAAAACTGGTTGACGCAGTTATCCTCGACCATATGCCGGAAATCGGCGCGCAATTCCCATTCCTTGGCGATAAGCGCCAGCTCTTTCTGTTCCTCGACAGGCATTTCCGCCGGCAGCTTGATCTCGCCTGTCGCCATATCCGTATATTTCTGCAATTTATCGTACAGCTCCTGCATGCGCGGCGAATACTTGCCGCTCAGCTCGCTGTGACCGACTTCGTGAAGATGCGCGGCGCGGACATGCTCGAAACCCGTCAGCAGCGTATAGTAGAGGTCGAGATTGATATGGTTTTTATGCGGGTCGAAGAAAAACCATGATCCCGGCTGTCCCCATGAAACAGAGGTATCGTCATTCTGCAGCGAAGCATAAACCACCCGCCCCGTCCGGATCATTTCGTCACGGGTGGCGATTGTTTCCTGCAACTGCTTCCAGATCTCGCTATGGACAATCGGTTCATCGCCAAGCTGCATCATGCGCGTCAGCGCCGCCGCCCACAGCAATTGCTTGGCAGGCGACGACAAATCAATGTCCAGCGAGGAATCCACTCTGCGGCTCTCGATAGCGCCGGCGGCCAGCTTTATCTGTGCATCAATATCCGTATCTTTCAGCGCGGCAATCTTGCCCACAAAATCGTCATACTGCTCCTGCGTGAAAAGCTTCTTGCGGAAAGCGTCCTTGAGCGCCATGCGCAGCCCTGTAATCGGCATCGCGAGAATGCGGTCGATTTCCTCTTCGCCGCCGAACAATCCGTTGGCAATATTTTTAAGTCCTTTAGCCACGCTTCCCAGTCCTTATTATGAAATAGTAATGATGCCCCAGCGAGACACCTACATTATTTGCTATAATACTTAAAATCTGGTTAATTGTCACTTAGTTAACATAAAATATTGTTAACTTATTGTTATATAATGATAAATAAATGGAAATTTCTGCGCTTACCTGAACGCTCATAAGCTCAGGTTCAGGTGATTCTTAATTCGAGCGTTAAAAGGAGATAAAGAGTCCGCCATTGGCGGAAATGTTCACACCGGTGATATAGGCAGCGCGCTTGTCCGCCAGAAAGCCCACCACGTAGGCGATTTCTTCCGGCTGGGCCATGCGCCCGACGGGAATTTGCGCCACGATCTGCTGCGAGACATCAACAGGAATGGCTTTGGTCATCAGCGTCTCGGTATAACCGGGAGAAACTGTATTGACCGTCACGCCTTTGCGGGCGACTTCCTGCGCCAGCGCCATGGTAAAGCCATGCACGCCTGCTTTTGCAGCGGAATAATTTGTCTGGCCGAACTGGCCTTTTTTGCCGTTGACCGAGGAAATATTGATGACGCGCCCATAACCGGCATCCGTCATGCCGTCCACGAACTGCTTGGTGACATTGAAGAGACTGTTGAGATCAACATTCAGGACGGATATCCAGTCGTCTTCCGTCATTTTTTTGAGAGTTTTATCACGCGTGATGCCGGCACAATTGACCAGCACCTGCACCGCGCCATGTTTTTGCTGAATGGCTTTCGCCATCGCGGTACAGGAAGAAAATGACGCCACATCGCCGGAGACAATATCAATATTCGCCGCCGCTGCCTGCCATTCCTTCAGTTTAGCCTGCGCCTGAGCTTCTTCAGCCGGGTGGTAGCCCGCGACAACGTGGAACCCTTTTTGGGCAAGTTCTCCGCAAATCGAAGAACCGATCCCGCCAATTCCACCCGTCACCAGGGCTACCATTTTTTTTGTCATTACGACTCCCGGCCTTGAAGAAGATTACTGATTAAGCAGATTTGCGGCTCTTGCCTGCTTTTTCAGACGAGCAGTTTGCCGATTTCAGGCCAGCTTCATACAGGTTGGTGTAAACCTTGCCTGCTTCAGCAATGATGTCGGCGCAGCTGCGGCTGCTTTCCATGACCTTCTTGGTGCATTCCTGCGCCCATTCAGCCTGCCATGAAGCAACGTCTCTGAAGTCTTTTGCTTCTTTAACAACATCCGCATTGCGCGTTGAGGTTTCAAGAATGGCGTTGGTCAGCTCGACCTGTTCCTGCAGCAGCTTTTCGCCGATGCGCAGGTTGGTTTCGCCGAGCTTTTTGAAGTTGTCCAGGGTCAGCTGTGTCATCTTTTGGAAGTTTTCGAGGATGTCTTTTTGCATGTTTTTTACTCCGTTAATCGTTTTAAAGAATCAATGCTGCATCGCAACATTGTTGCAGTGCAGCATACGCAACTTTTGAGCTCCCTGTCAACATCCATAGAAATAATCAATAAAATCAATGGATTGACGAAGACCCGCCCACGGCCTTGCGTGCCTCGAGTCGCTCCGTCGTCTCCATGCGCAGCGTCTTTGCCGCTCCCACCAGGTTCTTTAGGCAGAGCTTTGTTTCCTCCCACTTGCGGGTTTTGAGGCCGCAGTCGGGATTGACCCAGATCTGCTCCGGTCTCAGAACGGCGGCGGCCTTGCGGAGAAGCGTCTCCATCTCCGCCTGCGGAACAACGCGCGGCGAATGGATGTCATAGACGCCGGGCCCGATCTCGTTCGGGTACTTGAAGCTGACAAAAGCCTCCAGCAGTTCCATCTGCGAGCGCGACGTTTCAATAGAAATCACGTCGGCATCCATTTCCGCGACGGCCTCGATGATGTCATTGAATTCCGCATAGCACATGTGCGTGTGCATCTGCGTCTCGTCCCTCACCCCCGCCGAAGCCAGACGGAATGCATCCACCGCCCAGCGGAGATAAGACTGCCAGTTCTTCCTGCGCAGCGGCAGGCCTTCGCGCACTGCCGGTTCATCAATCTGGATGACCTTGATGCCGGCTTCTTCAAGATCCAGCACTTCATCACGCAGCGCCAGCGCGAGCTGTCCGGCGGTAACGGAACGCGGCTGGTCATCGCGCACGAAAGACCATTGCAGAATCGTCACCGGCCCCGTTAGCATGCCCTTCATCGGCTTTTTGGTCAAAGACTGCGCATAGACCGACCAGTCCACCGTCATCGGCAGCGGGCGCGAAATATCGCCGAAAATAATCGGCGGTTTCACGCAACGGGAGCCATAGGACTGCACCCAGCCGAATTTGGTGAAGGTATAGCCGTTCATCTGCTCGCCGAAATATTCCACCATGTCATTGCGCTCGGCTTCGCCATGCACAAAAACATCAATGCCGATTTCTTCCTGAATCTGGACGCACATGGCGATCTCTTTTTTAAGAAAATCCTTGTAGTGGGGCATTTTCATCTTCCCGGCCTTGAAATCGGCGCGGGCATTGCGGATCTCGGCGGTCTGCGGAAAGGAACCAATCGTCGTGGTGGGAAAAAGAGGCAGATTCAATGCCTGCCGCTGCAACACGACCCTCTGGCTAAATGGCTTCCGGCGGCGCAGCATCTCCGGCGTCACCTTTGCCAACCGATCCTGCACCGCAGGATTATGAATACGCGCCGACGTTTTACGGGAATCCGCCGCTTTGTCGCTCGCCTCGAAAACAGCCTTATTTTTATGCCCGTTAACGGCAGCGGCAAGCGCCGCAATCTCGGACAGTTTCTGTCTGGCGAAAGCCAGCCATGGTTTCAACTCCGCATCCATCAACGTTTCGCTGTCCAGATCCACCGGCGTGTGCAGCAGCGAGCAGCTCGGCGCAATAAATATTTTATCGCTGCCCTGTGCGGCAACGGCTTTTGCAATAACCGGCAATGCCGCCGACAAGTCAGTCCGCCAGATATTGCGTCCGTCGATCAGCCCAAGGGAGATGACCTGATCTTTGCGGGCCGCTTTCAGGGCGGCCTCAAGCTGCTGCGGCGCCCGGTTCAGGTCGAGGTGAACGCCCGCCACCGGCAAGCCGAATACCGTCGCCAGATTGTCGCCCAGATCGTCAAAATACGCCGCCACCAGCAGCTTCAGTTTTGGCGATACTTTAGTCAGGAGCTCATAAGCGCGTTTCAGCGCGTCTCGGGCGGCTTGCGGTTGGTCCAGCACAAAGCACGGCTCATCAATCTGCACCCACTCTGCTCCCGCATCGGCAAGCTGGCCGAGGATTTTCTCGTATACCGGCAGCAATCCTTCCAGCAGTGACAATGCATCACCCTGGCCGTGTTCCATGGCCGAATTATTTTTAGACGCGGGAACCGCGTCGGCCTTCATCTTGCCGAGCAGCAGGAAAGATACCGGCCCCAGCAGCACCGGGCGAGTCTGGATGCCGAGCTTTTTCGCCTGTTCATAGTGGCGCAGCGCCTTGTTCCCCGCCAACTGGAACTTCATGCCCTGATGGAATTCAGGGACGATATAATGATAATTGGTATCAAACCATTTGGTCATCTCCATCGCGCCAACTTTCGCGTTGCCGCGCGCCATGGCGAAGAATATATCCGGATCAACTTCGCCTTGGCCATTCCAACCATATCTTTCGGGAACAGCGCCTACCGTCGCCGCCATGTCCAGCACATGATCGTAGTAGGTGAAATCGTTGCTAGGAATATGGTCGATGCCTGCGTC
>JAHFPI010000139.1 GCA_023266795.1 Rhodospirillales bacterium | reverse complement strand
GGTGACGATGATGTAGTCCGCAAAGCCCAGCAGGGCGAAGTAGGGGTTTTCGCCGTCGCCCTCCCAGAAATAGATATTCGGCCCTTTCAGCGTGTCGCGGAGCAGCCGCGCGTTATCGATGCCGGTGCGGCGGGAGGCGGTGATCATCAGCGAGGCGTTCAGGCCCAGCAGCTGGCCGGCCAGTTTTTTTGTGGAAGCGGGAGTCATGCGGTGCGCTTTGCTGGTGCCGCCTATCAGCACCGCGACGCGTGGCGGCGGCAGCGCGTTCAGGACATCCGCGAATTTATTTTTTTCCGCCGCGATTTTTTCCGGCGTCACGCGATGCAAAGAACCTGTTGTTACCAGCACATTCGCGCCGCGCGCGGGATCATGCTGCGGCACGGCGACCAGATCGAAATGTTTGGGGGAAATGCGCGGATCCTGCAGCTGCACCAGAAAAGTTTTGCCGCCGCTTTGTTTTTTAACGTGCAGCGCAACGCCGATGCTTTTGCGCCCGCTGGCAATCAGCAGGTCGGGGTAGGGCGGGTCTATCGCGTCGCTGCCGGCGGCGAGGGCATATTGATGCCCGCAGCAAAGCCACGGGCTGAGCTGCCGCCACGGGGATTTCAGCTTGATGCGCTTGACCACGGGCCTGACGCCCAGAGCCTCCGCAACACCGAGGCATTGATTCTCCGTTCCGGCGATTCCCTCGGTGATAATCCAGCAGGTTTTTATAGATTCTGACAAATTAATAGCTCCATAAAACGCAAGTCAGCGACATATTCGGCTGATTGTCAAAAGAAATATAACGAAAGCTTTGGGAATTGATTGTTTCCCTTGAAAGAAGGCTGGGATAATATTATTACATTCCTTGGATTGATTCTAACAACATACATTTTGAGTATAGTCACATGCCTAAAGTAAAACTGGATCGCATCGACCGCAAAATTCTCAACGACCTGCAGGAAAAAGGCCGCATGACAAATGTGGAACTGGCGGAACGCGCCGGTATTTCCGCGCCGCCCTGCCTGCGCCGCGTGCGCGCGCTGGAAGAAGCGGGCGTCATTCGCGGGTATCATGCCGACATCGATCCGGGCTCGCTGGGCTACGGCGTCTCGATCTTCGCGCAGGTGGGCCTTTCCAGCCAGTCCGAAACCGATCTCAAAAAATTCGAAGACCTTGTGAAAACATGGCCGCTGGTGCGCGAGTGTTATCTGGTGTCGGGCGAAGCGGATTATATTCTCAAGATCGTCGCCGAAGACTGGGATGCCTACCAGAAGTTCCTCACCATCCACCTGTCCGCCGCGCCGAACGTCAGCCATATCAAATCCGCCTTGGGCGTCCGCGTCGCCAAGTACAAGCCCGGCGTGCCGGTTGATATCGAGTGATTGGCCGGGAGATGTCCTTCGTTCTGGATCACCGTCTGGAGGAATCTTCGTTTTTCATTACCGATTGGGACTTGTGCCGCGTGTCGCTCAAAAACGACACGACATGGCCGTGGCTATACCTCGTCCCGCGCCGCGATAAGATTCGGGAAATATACGAACTGAAGCCTGAGGATCAGATCCAGCTGATGCGCGAGATTTCTCTGGCGTCAAAGGCGCTGCATTCCCTTTACCGGCCGGAAAAAATTAATACCGCCGCGTTGGGTAATATGGTGCCGCAATTGCATATCCACGTATTTGCGAGATTCACGGATGATCCGGCCTGGCCGAAGCCCGTCTGGGCTGTACAGCGGGACGAAATATCCTATACTGACTCTGGACGGAAAACCGAGGTCCTGAAACTTAAAAATTGCTTCGATAAAATGCGGGCAGGAGGAGAGAACATCACATGACAAATATGACTTTCTGCCATGGGCTGTACGAACTGATGGACAGCTACGACGGCTTCATCATGGACCAGTGGGGCGTGCTGCATAACGGCCTGCAGCCCTACGAAGGCGTGATCGACACGCTCAACCACCTGAAGCAGCGCAAAAAACAGATCGTGATCCTGTCGAATTCCGCCAAGCGCGCCGATGACAACATCGAGCGCCTGAAGCGGCTGGGCATCAAGCCCGGCCAGTATCTCGCCGTGGTCTCGGCGGGGGAAGTGGCGTGGCAGGGATTGAAGGAACAAAAAGACGCGCCGTTCAAGGGGCTGGGCAAAAAATGTTACCTGATCTCCCGTCCGGACGACAAGTCGCTGCTCAAAGGCATCGATGTCGAGCTGGTGACGGACATCGAACAGGCGCAGTTCATCCTCATCACCAGTTTCGATCCGGCGAGCATGAAGCAGGAAGACCTTGATCCCGTTTTCAAACGCGCGGCGGCCAAGCGCCTGCCGATGATCTGCGCCAATCCCGATCTGGTCACGGTCTTCGGCCATGAACGCGCCATCGGCCCCGGCGCCATCGCCAACCGCTACCATGAACTGGGCGGCGCCGTGCATTATATCGGCAAGCCGCATAAGATGATCTTCCGCTACTGCCTCGGCCTGTTCGACGGCGTCATCCCCTCGCGCATCCTCGTCATCGGGGATTCGATCCAGCATGACATCGCCGGCGGTGTCGGCGCAGACCTCGATACCGCCTTCATCACCTCCGGCATCCACGCCGCCGCCTTCAAGGCCGGCATGGCCGTAGAGCAGAAACGCAAGGTGATGGAGCAGCTGACGCAGGGCTACGGCGGCATCCGCCCTACCTGGGTCCTCGACGGCCTCACCTGGCAAACCCCCGAAGCCGCCCTGCGCGAACGCGAGCGGGCGCGGATGAAAGAGTAAGTCTCTAAAGTCCGATTATTATCATGAATGCGGTAAGAATGGTCGCCTTGAATGAAAAGTCTAAAATGTCACGAGTTGATATGGACGGTAATTTTTTATTCTTGTCTGTTTGCATTACTTAATGAAATATATCCTCCTATTAAAGATTTTCTTATTTGGATACTTCCGCAAAAGGAGCCACAGTTAACAGTCGCGACCCTTGCTCTTGCTATTATTACTTACTTGCTTGTAACGGAAACACGAGGGTTGGGTGAAATTGATAAGCAGCCTTGGCTATTTTTAGATAAAATAGCGCTATCTCCCGAAGGTCAATTTTATTGCACTTTCAAAAATTGCGGAAAATTACCCATTATTTACAAGGTCACTTCGTTTCAATTAAAGATTGATAACGTCCGTCATTCTGACTTGATCATGCACAACAATCAAGGCGAGGTATATCAGGGTGGAGAAACGAGGTTTACTTTTTTTAACGTGGATATGAATGATTTCTTGCCTGCTCATACTGCACAACAAACAATAAAACCTGGGCCTATACGCGGAGAATTCATAGTCTCTTTTGAGTGTGCTACATCTCAAGATAGGAAGAAAAATAGAAGGTCTAGTAAAAAATATGCCTTAGAATTTCCTCTTACATTTCTTCCTGATGGTTTTACGATTGAGGTAAAACCGTTTGAGGTTTTTTCTGAGATTTAATTAATCCTTTTTATAATCTTTTAAGCCATGACAACCACGCCCCTCTACCCCGAACAACTATCCTACGCATCCGGCCACTTCGATGTCGGCGATGGCCACAAGCTCCACTATGCCCGCTACGGCAATCCGTCAGGAGAGCCGGTTGTGTATCTGCATGGTGGGCCGGGCGGGAGTTGTTCGTATGAGTATCGGCTGTTCCATCCGGATTATTACAACGTGCTGCTGTTCGACCAGCGCGGGGCGGGGAAGAGCCTGCCGTTTGCGGGCGTGGCGCATAACAATCTGGCGGCGCTGGTGGGCGACATTGAAAAGCTGCGGCGGCATTGCGGGGTTGAGAAGTGGCATGTGGCGGGCGGGTCGTTCGGTTCGGCGCTCGGCATGTTTTATGCCCTGCATCATCCGGAGCGCATCAGGCGCCTGCTGCTGCGCGGGATTTTCTTTGCCGACAGCGACGGCGCGCGGTTCATTATTGATGAAGACGGTTCGGCGGCGGTCAACCGCAATAAATGGTTCGAGGATTATTACAACCATATCCCTGCGGCGGAGCGGGCTTCCGGCCTGACCATGCCTTATTACCAGCGGCTCGTTTCCGCCGACAAAGTCGTGGCTGTCGAGGCGGCGCGGCTGTTCCATTTGTGGGACATGTCCATCGCAACTTTCCAGCCCCGTCACGATCTTCTGGAGAAAATTAACCGCAATCCGGAAGCCAGCCTTTGCCTGTCCCGTCTGTTCTTCCATTATGTGGTGCATCACTTCACGCCGGAAAATAAGAAATTCCTGCTGGAGGGCATGGCTAAATCATCCCTGCCGCTCGACATCCTCCATGGCCGCGACGACCAGATCACGCCTGTGGCGAACGCCGTTTTGCTGCACAACACCTGCAAGGGCAGCCGCCTGACCATCGTCGATAACTGCGGCCACGGCCTGATCGAGCCGCCGCTGCAGCAGGCCTTCCGCGCTGTCACGGATGGATGGATGAAAACGTAATATTTTTTAAGGCTGATACCCTTCCGGCAGGGAGTCGTCGTCTTCCTTGAATTCCGTGCAGAGGACGCTGTAGGCGGCCTTGATGTCGGGCATGGCGCGTTCGACGGCGGCTTCGCCTTCGGCGATCAGCTCCTCGGCGCGGTCGAATTCCATCAGCCCGATATGGCCGATGCGCGGCACGATCAGCACGTCCGGCGGGTCGCCGGCGAGACGCGAGCGCGACAGGCGGTCCTGCACGATGTTGAGCGCCGACACCATGACGCCGAAAATGCTGGGATGGTCCGTCTCGCGGCGGAAGATGCGGTTGATCAGTCCGGTTTTCTTGGCTTCCTCGACGTGCGACGGTCCGGCGAAGTTGAGCAGGTCGAAGCCGGCGACGGTGGGGATTTTTTCTCCCGGATGCTTGACCTTGCCGATGATGTCGCCGTTGACGTTCACCGCGATCGTCATGCGGGCGCCGCAGGAGGTGCAGGCGGAAACGGGCACGGGGTTGACCAGCGCACCGTCGATCAGCCAGCGGCCGTTGACGTTCACCGGCGGAAAAATCCCCGGCAGGGAGAACGAGGCGCGCATGACGTCGACCAGCTTGCCTTTGCGCATCCAGACTTCGTGGCCCGTCACCATGTCCGTCGAGATGGCGATGAAAGGGTGGGGCAGGTCTTCGACACGGATGTCGCCGAAATTATTTTCCATCAGCTTGACCAGCCGCTCGCCGCCGATCAGGCCGCCGCTGTTCTTGACGCGGAAATCAAGATAGGACAAAACTTTAAACTTGGTGAGCGCGTAGGC
>JAHFPI010000014.1 GCA_023266795.1 Rhodospirillales bacterium | reverse complement strand
TTCGGGCGTATCCAGAAAGCGGATATCACCTGTGATGAGCGCCACATGTTTTCTGCGCCATTGCACAAAAGCGCGGAAAAAATGCAGCGGCGAATTTTTGTTTTTTTCCTGCACGTCGACCGCATTTTTCCGGTGATCTTCCGAGACCGGCAGCCACGGCTCTCTCTCGCAGAATCCGCCGTTTGGCTTCAGGCTTTCCCACGGCATTGGCGTGCGGCAGCCGTCGCGGCCTTTTACCGGCCATATGAACTTGCTGAAGGGGTCCTGTAGTTTCTCAAAAGGCACATCGGCATCGGACAGGCCGAGCTCCTCGCCCTGATAGACAAAAATTGTGCCCCACAGGCTGCAGACAAGCGCCTGTAACATTTTTACCTGTGGTTCATGAACGCTGTCATCCGGAGACCAGCGGCTGGCGACGCGCACGACATCGTGATTGGAGAAGGCCCATGAAGGCCAGCTCTGCGCCGCCTTATCCCTGAACTCCCCGACATTGTCACGCACAACGCCGGCGCCATATTTTTTTGCCAAAAGTGAGAAGCTGTAGGCGGTGTGCAGCATACCGGGCGCCGTGTACTCAAGGCAGCGCTCGATGTTATGATCGTCGCCGATTTCCGCCACCATCATGCGGGCGTCGTATTTGTCGGTCAGCGCGCGCAGGCGGCGGAGGAACGCCAGATTTTCGGGCTGCGACTTGTCGTATTTATGCCACTGCATATCGTAGGTGTGTTTGATCGGCCTGTCAGGAATCCTTTTATCTTCGGGCTTTGCGGGATTGTCCCGCAGCTGTGCGTCGTGGATGCAGTGGTTGACCGCATCAAGGCGGAATCCATCCACGCCCTTGTCCAGCCAGAATTTGACGATGCCAAGAAGGGCATCCTGAACTTCAGGATTACGCACATTCAGGTCGGGCTGCTCTTCCAGAAACTGATGAAAATAATATTGCCCCCGGCGCGTATCGAATTTCCATGCGGAACCGCCAAACACGGACAGCCAGTTATTCGGCGGTGTGCCGTCAGGTTTTGCATCGGCCCAGACGTACCAGTCCGCTTTCGGGTTTCCGGTGTCCTTGCAGCTTTGGGCAAACCACGGATGCTTGATCGATGTGTGATTCAGCACCAGATCGATAATCAGCTTCAGACCGCGTTGATGCATGCCTTTGAGCAGGGCGTCGAAGTCCTGCATGGAGCCGAACAGCGGATCAACGGCGCAATAATCCTCGACATCATAACCGAAGTCCGCCATCGGCGATTTAAAGAAAGGGGATAGCCACACACCTTCGACGCCGAGGGAGGCGATATAATCCAGCTTGCCGATGATCCCCTGCAGGTCGCCGACGCCATCGTTATTGCTGTCTTTAAAGCTACGGGGATATATCTGATATAGGACCGCCCCGCGCCACCAATCGTTGTTCATGGTGTATGTTGTTACAAATTCAAGGGGATGACGCAATTGTAATTTTATTGCTAAATATAGTAACTTTTAATTGCTTTATAAAAGATAAGGGCGGGTGTATGGTAATGCCATAACAAAACTGGAAAATGCCTATGCCAGGATTTAGAATCTTATACGTGCCGCCACACCTCATCGGGCCGATCACAAATTGGTCGGGTCTGGGGGCGTCCGATAAGTGTTCCTGGCTGATCAAGCGCGCCGAAGAGATGAACTTCAATGCCATCTGGTTCAGCCCGATGCATCAGACCTCGCAGGTGGAAAAGAATTTTCACGGTCAGAAAACTAGCGGCAGCCTCTATGCCATCCGCAACCATTTCGCTCTGGATCAGGAATTCAGCTCCGGCTCGGACAGCAAAGACATCAAACACTACAGGCATTTTGTCGCCACTGCGAAGAAAAAAGGCCTGACGGTTTTTGCCGATCTGGTATTCAACCATGTTGCCGCTGATCACCCCTTGGTCAAAGGGGAAGAACAACTGCTGCAAAAAATACAGACCGGCGGCCCATGGACAACGGTTTACGGCGGCGCGGACGGAAGGGAATCCATCGGGATAGAATATGAAGAGAATGGCAAAGCCAAAACATATTATTTCCTTTTCAAGCACGATGTTCGCGGTGACGGGCAGGGCAGGGAATGGCTGACTCGCAGGATTTGCGGCCCCGCAGATGACCCGTGGTCCGACGTCGCGCAGATCAATTACGATTCGCCCGCCGCGCGTGATTTTTTTCTCACAGGCAAGAATGCCTACTGGAAGAAGCAGATTAACTGGTACATGGATACCATTGGTATTACAGCATTTCGTTGCGATGCGGCCTATATGCTGCCGCCGGATTCATGGCAGGCGCTGGTAAATCACGCCCGTGCAAAAAGTCCGGATGCCTTTTTCATGGCGGAAACGCTGGGTGGCCCGGATGACAAGGTTGCGGGGTTGGCGCAGGCGCACAGCACTGAAAAAAAGGGCATCGGAAAAAAAGGGCAAGATCGCCCCGCCTTTGACCTTGGCATGATCGCCAATTACTGGTGGAATTTTACCGACCGCTGGCTGCCGGATCAGGAAAGCCCGCGCCTCAATAAAATGGCGAAATTTGGCGGCACAGGGTCGCCTGACAATCACGACACGGCCAATACGCTGGCGGGACATTTCATGGCGGTCTTCAACGGACATGCAAGGCGTGACGCGGTCGTTGCTGCCATTTCGGTGCGTAACTACGCGGTAGCCGCGTTTGTGGGCAATTCTGTATACATGCAGATGGGCTATGAATTGTGTAACCAGAAACAAAACAGCGTTTTCAAGGGTAAAACATCGCCGCAGGACTGGCAGAAGCTTGAGGCGGAACGGGGCGACGGCCATGCGCTGAACATTTCAAAGCGCATCCGGCAGATCAATGATCTCAAGAAGGGTCTGGGAGTCGAAAACTGTCAGGCGGAAATCGGCAACATCAGCGAAGTGGCGGAGAGCCGCCTGATCCGGATGCATGTCATCTACCGTGACATGAAAAAAAACGGCAAAGTGCAGGGCGAGGCCGTCCTGTTCATAAATAAGAAGCCGGAAGATGGGGCGGTGCGGCTTGACGGCGCTGCCCTGCAAACCTTCACAGAAAAAGGGTTTTCTGCCGAAGCGGCCATTACGGAAGATGCCGCGATTAATGACGTTATGATCTTGCGCAAGCTTCCGGCGCAGGATAAGAATATCCGGTTGAACAAAACGGGATATTCAAAAGATGAAAGTCATAAAATTTAACGGGCTGGTTTTCGATTATTCGAGAACTTTTCTCAGCAAGAGTAACCTCCAGACGCTGACAAAGCTGGCGCGCCAGCGCGACCTTATCGGGCGGCGCAAGGATATGTTCACCGGCGAGAAAATTAACAAGACGAGCAACTGGGCCGTCCTGCATACCGCGCTTCGCGCCAAACGCAGCGAAAAAATATATGTGGACGGGAAGGATGTCGTTGCCGGCGTTTATGAAGTGCTTGGCCGGATGGAGGATTTTTCTGACCGCGTGCGCTCCGGGAAGTATTGCGGCTATTCGGGAAAGCCGATCACGGATGTCGTCCATATCGGCATCGGCGGCAGTTACCTCGGCCCACGGATGGTCACGCGCGCGCTGGCGGCGCATCACCATCCGCGCCTGACCGCGCATTTCGTTTCGGATGATATACAGGAGACGCTGAAACGGCTCTCGCCGGAAACGACACTTTTCGTGGTGGTGTCGAAAACGTTCACGACGCCGGAAACGCTGGGGCAGGCCGAGATTGCCTACAACTGGTTCAAGGCAAAAGGCGGCAAATCCGCGAAACATTTTATCGGCGTGACGGTGAATATCGCGGGGGCGGTCAAGTGGGGTATTCCGGAAGAAAACACATTCAAGTTCTGGGACTGGGTTGGCGGGCGTTACAGCACATGGTCGGCGGTCGGAATCACGACGATGATGCTGGTGGGCGCGGAGAATTTTTATAAGTTTCTGGACGGCGGGCGCAAGATTGACGCGCATTTCAGAAAAGCACCGTTGACGAAGAACATTCCCGTCATGATGGCGCTGATCGGCATGGCGCACCGCAATTTCTTCAAATATCCCGCCTATGCGTCGATCCCGTATCCGCCGCAGCTGGAATTCTTCCCGTTATGGCTGCAGCAGCTGGATATGGAGAGCAACGGGAAATCGGTCGAACTGAACGGCAAAAAGGTCAAAGGCTCGACCGGCCCGATCGTTTTCGGCTTGCTGGGTTATGACGCGCAGCACAGCTTTTTCCAGTGGCTGCATCAGGGGACGGATATTGTTCCTATCGAATTTGTCACGACGATGGACAACAGGAACTGTATCTTTCAGGCCAATATCCTTCACGCGGGCGAAAAGAACGCCGCCGAGCCGCAAAATAACCTGCCCGGCGGGCGCCCCAGCACGCTGCTGATGGTAAAAGAGGTCACGCCGGAGACTCTGGGGATGCTGATGGCGCTGTATGAACACAAAATATTTGTTCAGGGCGTGTTGTGGGGCATCAACAGCTTTGACCAGTGCGGCGTGGAGATGGGCAAGCTGATCGCTAAAAAACTGGCCAAAAAGTAAAGAGCCGGTAGGGAATACCGGCTCTTTCTCTTCTCTGAAACAGGGGTCGTGTGTGGGGTTGTTCAGAGGCTATTCGGGAGGTTTGCCTTTCTTGGGTTTTGCAGGAGAAGCCGGGGCATCGTCGCCGTCGTCGCTATTCGCCGCTTCATCGGGCCCGCCGGCCAGCATCGCGCCGGCGACCGTTCCGGAGTTCTCGCGGATTTTCTTTTCGATCTCGGCGGAAATTTTCGGGTTGTCCTTGAGGAATTTGCGGGTATTCTCGCGGCCCTGTCCGATGCGCTCGCCGTTGTAGGAGAACCAGGCGCCTGATTTCTCGATGACGTTGGCATTGACGCCGAGGTCGATGATCTCGCCTTCCTTGGAAATACCCTCGCCGTACATGATGTCGAATTCGACGACGCGGAAGGGCGGGGCCATCTTGTTCTTGACGACTTTTACTTTGGTCAGGTTGCCGACGATCACTTCCTTGTCCTTGATGGCGCCGATGCGGCGGATATCGAGGCGCACCGAGGCGTAGAATTTGAGCGCGTTGCCGCCGGTAGTGGTTTCGGGGTTGCCGAACATCACGCCGATTTTCATGCGTATCTGGTTGATGAAGATGACGATGGTCTGCGATTTGGAGATGGAGGCGGTGAGTTTGCGCAATGCCTGGCTCATAAGGCGCGCCTGCAAGCCCATATGGCTGTCGCCCATTTCGCCTTCCAGCTCGGCGCGGGGGACGAGGGCGGCGACGGAGTCGACCACCAGCACGTCCAGAGAGCCGGAGCGGACGAGGGTATCGGCGATTTCCAGCGCCTGCTCGCCGGCATCCGGCTGGGAGATCAGCAGGCTCGAGATGTCGCAGCCCAGCTTGGCGGCGTAGGAGGGGTCGAGGGCGTGTTCCGCGTCGATAATGGCGCAGTGGCCGCCCAGTTTTTGCGCCTCGGCGATGACCTGCAGGGCGAGGGTGGTTTTACCGGAGCTTTCCGGCCCGTAAATCTCGACAATCCGGCCGCGCGGCAGGCCGCCGATGCCCAGCGCGATGTCCAGCCCGAGGGAGCCGGTGGAGATGACCTCCACCTCCTGATGGGCGTTGCTGCCGAGCTGCATGATGGAGCCCTTGCCGAAAGCCTTTTCGATCTGGCTCAACGCCGCATCAAGCGCCTTTTGTTTTTCAGCCGCGTTCATTTCGTTTTTTCCTTCGGGACGGAGTTGGGTGACAGCAGACATTTGGGTATTCCTTTCTTGTCTCACATTGGCGGGTGGGTATCAATCAGAAGAACTCATGAATTCAACTGTACATGATTTGTTCTTGTATGCAACAAAAAAGAACAAGAGAGGAACAGATATTTTATAGTTTATATTAGATTAATAATATCAATGTGTTGCGCTTATATTGATATTTGTTTTATTGACATATGACAATAAAATAGGCTATTAAAAATTACATAATAGACCAAGAGCGGAATCATGGCGGACAAACAAAACGATCTCACAGAAGAACAGAAAAAAGCCGTAAAGTTTTTAACGCGGCGAGCGCCCCATATCGCGCCGAAGTCAGATGAACAACTGGCCAGAGAGGCGGAGGAAAAAGCGTTCGCAAACGCCAAAACCGGCGAAGTCATGCCGGACGGCACGATCTATCTTGGCTGCTACAACGACAAGGACTGGTTTGCGACGGCTGAGGACGCCAGGGACGGGAACGGCAAAAACCTGCTGATGGATTTCAATGCTGCGGCCGCCTATGCAAAAAAACTGAAGGCGCATGGCCATGATGACTGGATGGTGCCTCCCTATAGCGGCAAAAATGAGCCGCGTATTCTGGATGAGATGTTCAATAGCAAAAGCATCGGGGCGTTCCAGCATACTTACAATAAAGCATCCCAACGCATCCATAATGAAAATTACTCCACGGATTCCAGCTACTACTGGTCGTCCACGGAGCTCAGCAGCAATCTAAGCTGTGCAATGAGGAAGGATTTCATATCCGGAAGCTTCGGCTGGTTCAGCAAGACCGATCTTCACTCGGTGCGCTGCGTCCGCGCGGTGCCGCGTTTACAAGTTTAAAACCCGATCTTCGGTCTGTTCTGCTGCGCCAGCTTTTTCAGGGATTGCTGTTTCAGGGCGACGGCGGCGTGGCGGGTCTGTTCCTGTGCAGCGGCTTCCGCTTTTGCGTTTTCAGCGGCGCGGCGCTCTCTGGTTTCAATGAATTCCATCAGCAGCCGTGACGTTTCCTGACGATCATCTTCCGAGGCATGGGTCATCGCCGTATTGCCGTTAGCATCCTGTATGTCGATGTCGGCGCCTTTTTCGAGCAGAAGGCGCACGCTCTCCGGCTGGTTAAAGACGACGGCTTCCATCAGCGGTGTCATGCCCGCAACGCTCTGTTGATTAAGGTCCGCGCCTTTGGCGAGGAGAAGGCGCGTCAACCCTATGTTGCCGTTCAGCGCCGCCACACTGAGCGGGCTGCGGCCATCTTTGCCGCAGACGTTGACGTCAGCACCTTTATCGAGCAACAGACGGGCCATCAACGGATGATCCCAGCTTGTAGCGGCGAACAGGGCCGTGTTGCCCTGAGCGTTCTTCCCGTCAATATCGGCGCCCGCATTGAGCAGCATGCGTATCATCTCCGGCAATTGCTTGAAAGTGGCCATTGTGAGCGGAGTCTCGTCATTATTTCTCGGTTTATCGAGGTCTGCGCCTTTGGCGATCAGCAGTTGCGTGATCTCCACGTTGTTGTTCAGCACCACATGCACCAGCAGGCTGTCACCCGCATCATCGGTCACATGCTCGATGTCGGCGCCACGGTCGATCAGCAGGCGCATGATTTCCGTCTTGTTGTGGAGCGCCGCCACGAACACGGGCGTAAAACCGTTCCGGTCCTTTCCTTCAATATCAGCCCCCTGCTCCAGCAGGGCTTTGACGGCCTTTATATCTCCTGCGTCGATAGCCACGTCCATTTCGTCCGCGACGGCGAGGGTATTGGCAACGGGTTCTGTAGGCATTCTCTGTATCCTGCGCATAGGTGGGTCAGATGGAGCAGGGAGGTTACTATATTACATAAAGCATGTCAACGGGTTTTTGAAAAGGGGGAAAACGAGGGCCAATATGCTCATTTGCTATTTCAACTTACTTCGACTGCTTTGATTTTTTAAAAGATATGCTGTTTTCAGTGTACTCATAGGTTTGGCAAATCTTTTCAAAAATAGGAGAAAGTTTGTTTTTTGCCTTTATATTTTCAACAAAGCAATGCTTCGGTGAAGATGACCAATGCATAATCCAGTCTTTAGAAAATAACACCCCATCTATATGCTGATTTTCTTCGTGCAGGAAAAAAGTTGTTGGAATTTCTTCTTTGTTATTTTTCCTTACCTTTTCCTTCTTGTGGTATCCACCCGTCGCCGCGCTAAGCTTATCGGGAGAAAAAACAGCGAATAAATCACCAATCCCATATAAGGCGCGCAGTATTTGAGGTAAAGATTTTTCATAAATTGAAAGCTGTAGATTTTTTCCGCTGATCGCAATTACAAAAGCATCTTCGACGCGACATACACCATTCTTGAGCCATCTTAAGTGCTGATCTTTTTTACTACGCAAAGAGCTGGTGCATCTTAACACGCTTCTATCGTGGTGGACTTCATGGGCATTGCCATCGGCAATTGGCTCTGGCACGCTATCTGGAAGGGCAGGATCACCTCTTTCGGGAAGGCAGCATTCAATCCAAATCTTTTGTCCATTGTGCTGCACACAAAGGTCTGGTGCATCGTCTGACAGGTTGGGCAATAGGTTGTATCCATGCTCTACTAGAGCATTTCCCAATAACATTTCCCATGTAAGCGAATAATACTTGCTGGAATCTGACAGAAATTGACGTTGAAAACTAGGAGAAGCATAGGGGGCATATCCCTCCCAGAGCTTTTCTAAATGTCTCAGGTACTCGACGGCTCCGTCTACTGTTTTTGCATCCGTTGCCAGCTTTTGGCAGTTATCATTAAAAGTGCAAATTGTTTCATCAAAAAGAGGCATTTACGTGTGTCTCATAATTTTAAGAGAAACTTGCCTCCAGTATCAGAGGTGCCGAAGTAAGTTAAACTCAAACTCAAATATCATCACTTATCCTCAATCACCTCCTTCACCTTCGTCGCCAGCTGCTTGAGGGTGAAGGGTTTGGGGAGGAAGTAGACGTGGGCGCCGAGGTGCTCCTTGAAGCGGTCTTCGGCGTAGCCGGAAATGAAGATGATCTTGATCTGCGGGTATTTTTCGCGGACGATTTTGGCCAGCGCCGTGCCGTCCATCTCCGGCATCATCACGTCGGTGATGAGCACTTCGGGGTCGATCTTCTTTTCCTCCAGCAGGCGCAGCGCGATGGCGGCGCTGGAGGCGTCGACCACCTGATAGCCCTTGTTGCCGAGCGCGCGGGCGCTGAAAATCCGCACGGCGTCCTCGTCCTCGACCAGCAGGATCTTTGACGAGCCGGTCAGGTCGTGGATGGCCGGTTTTTCCTCGACGGCGGCAGCGACCTTCTCGCCGGCAATCTCGGTGTGGCGGGGCAGGTAGAGGGTGAAGGTGGTGCCCTTGCCGACGGCGGTGTTGACGGCGATATAGCCGCCCGTCTGGTGGACGATGCCGTGGACGGTGGCAAGGCCGAGGCCGGTGCCCGCGCCGACATCCTTGGTGGAGAAGAACGGCTCGAAAATATGCGGCAGCGTTTCGGAGCCGATGCCGGTGCCGCTGTCCTTGATGGTGATGGCCACCCATTCGCCCGGCGGCAGGATTTCCTCGCCGCTCAGCCTGAGGCCGGTCTTGTTCTTGAAGTTCTCGGTGCGGATTTGCAGCAGCCCGCCCTGCGGCATGGCGTCGCGCGCGTTGACGACGAGGTTGATGAACACCTGCTCCATCTGGCCCTGATCGGCCTTGACCAGCCCCAGCTCGCTGTCGTGCGACATCCGCAGGTCGATATTGGAGCCGATCAGGCGGCGCAGCAGGTGGGAAAGCTCGGTCAGCACGTCGGTCAGGTCGAGCACGCGCGGCTGCAGGGTCTGCTGGCGGGAAAAGGCCAGCAGCTGGCGCACGAGGTTGGCGGCGCGGTTAGCGTTCTGCTTGATCTGCATGATGTCGGCGAAAGAGGGGTCGCCCGGCTTGTGGCGCAGCAGCAGCAGGTCGCAGAAGCCGATCATGGCGGTCAGCAGGTTGTTGAAGTCGTGGGCGATGCCGCCCGCCAGCTGCCCCACCGCCTGCATTTTCTGCGACTGGGTGAACTGCTTCTCGAGGTTTTTCTGCTCGGTCAGGTCGATGAAGTGCAGCACGAAGCTGTCGCTGCCGCTGAACTTGCGGGCATAGAGCTGGGTGATGATTTCCTGCCCGCCGCCCTTCAGGGGGACTTCGATGAAACGTTCCGCCCTGTCGCTGCCGGAGAGGCGCTGCAGCCATTCCTCGACGCGCTTGTACGCATCCTTGACAATATAATTGGCCAGCGCCTGACCGTTGATGGCTTCCACGGGCAGATGCAGTATGGCGGCCAGCGTCTGGTTGGCGTCGCTGATGATCCCGTCGGCGCCCAGCATGCAGATGCCGACCGGCGCCTCGTCAAACAACCGCTGGAAGCGGTCTTCGGACTCGCGCAGGGCCTGCTGCATCTTTTGCTCATTGGTCAGGTCATAGACGATCGAGCGGGAAATGACGCCGTCTTCCTCCGACAGGGTGATGGAATGGGTGATGGCGGCCTTGAAGACGCGCCCGTCCGCGCTTTTCATCAGCAGCTCGCCGTGCTGGTGGAACCCGCCGCTTTCAAAGCAGTCATAGGGCTTGGCGTTTTTCGGCGGCGCCGCCAGAAAATCGTGCAGCGCCATCTTTCCGACCAGCTGCTCGCTGTCGGTTTCCAAAAGTCGGAGCAGCGTGTCATTGGCGAACAGGAACTTCCCGTCCGCGCCGACCGAAAAGAACCCGACCGGCGCATTGTCGGTGAAATCGCGGAGCTTCTCGCGCTCCTCGCGGATGGCGGCCTCCAGCTGGTAGCGGGACGAGATGTCGTCAAACCGCCAGTGCATATACCCCGGCCAGCCGGCAATATGCTGGCAGGTGACCTGAAACCAGAGGTGCTTGTCTTTCACGCGCGTATGGAATTCGGTCGTGGCAAAACCGGCGGACGGCGCCTTGAGCCGCAGCTCGTTCAGGGCCCTTTCGGTCTTCTGCGGGTGCTCGAAGATTTTGCTGAAACTGACGAGGGAAGGGTGGTCATCCCCTCCGGCGACCAGATTGTTAAAACGCTGATTGGTATAGATCGTCTCGCCTTCCGGATCGGTTATGGCGCGCGCCTCGGCGCTTTTCTCCAGGACTTCGGTAAGAATTTTACGGCTGCGGTCGGTATCGGTGTAAATCTGCTTCAGCAGCAGGAAACCGAACCCGCCGACCAGCCCATAGGCATACAGCGCCAGAATGGACATGCTCTGGTGCCCGTGCACCTTGATCTGGATGATGAAAAAAGCGAACAGTCCGTAAGCGGCGCTGACCAGAAAAAGGATCAGCGCCTTGACGTTGCGCTGCCGCAGGGTGGTTTCATGCTTTTCCGGCGTTTTTTCCCGAAAGAAACTGACATGGGGCTGGGGCAAATTCACGTTTAAACTCTTTTCCCTTTAAGTTTGAAGACATATGAAATCACTTCCGCCACGGCTTTATAGTGGTCGCGTGGAATGGTCTGGTCGATCTCCATCGAGCCGTAGAGGGCGCGGGCCAGTATGGCGTTTTCCACGATGGGCACGTTGTTTTCCTTAGCGACCTGCTTGATCTTCTCCGCAATGGCATCGACGCCCTTGGCGACCATGGTGGGGGCGTCCATTTCCTTGGAATCATATTTCAGGGCGACGGCATAGTGCGTCGGGTTGGTGATGACGACATCGGCCTTGGGCACAGCCTGCATCATGCGCTGGCGGGCGCGCTGCTCGCGGAGCTGGCGCAGACGGCCCTTGATCTGCGGGTCCCCTTCGGTCTGCCGGTATTCTTCTTTTATGTCCTGCTTGCTCATGCGCATGTTCTTCATGAATTCGGCGCGCTGGAACGCATAGTCCACAATCGCCAGAAAAAACAGGACGCCTAGAACCGCCATCATCATTTTGAGAAACAGCGATTGCAGCTCGAACAGAGCCTGAGAGAAATCGAGCCCGACGAAATGCTCGACGGTATTGAAATATGGCCGCAGAACGATGATGCCCGCCACCGACACCAGAACCAGCTTGGTGATCCCCTTGACAAGCTCAATGACGGAACGGCTCGAAAAAAGGCGCCCCAATCCCTTGATGATGGATATTTTTGAAAAGTCAGGCCTGATGGGATCGAAAGTGAAAATCGGGCCGGTCTGCATGAATCCCGACAGGGCCCCCGCAAAGGCCAGGAACAGCAGCGGCAGGACAATATCCCCGCCGATGCGCAGGAAAAGCAATTGCAGGACATTGCCCAGCCCGACAGGGTCCATAGGCACGGCATAGGACTGCTCGATAAAATTTTTCAGCACATCCTTGATGTCGGACATGATGCCGGGGCCGGCCATGACCACCAGCATTGTGGCGGTGAAAATAACGATCCAGTTGTTGATCTCGCGGCTGTAGACGACCTGACCGCGCTTGCGGGCCTCCTCCAGCTTTCGCGGGGTGGGGTCTTCCGTCTTCTGGCTCTCGTCCATTGAGTCGTCTTGTTCAGCCACTGCGGACTACTCCGGTATCAGGGATTGCGTGAGGATCGTTTCATATCCGTTCAGCCAAAAAATGATGCCGGAGGATAAGACCAGCAGCAACGTCAGCAGGCCCAGAAAGATCTGCACCGGCAGGGCCAGAAAAAAGACCTGTATCTGCGGCATCAGGCGGCCCAGCAAGCCGAAGCCGACCTGCACCAGCGTGCCCACAACCAGAAAAGGGATGCCGAGCTGTATGCCGGTCTTGAAGGCGACGGTGACGGTCTTGGTGATAACTTCCGAAATCGACCCCATATCCGGAAAGGCGCCGGAAGCGGGAAACAACTGGTAGCTGTCCACAACGGCTGCGAGCATCTGGTGATGGATGTCGGCTGTCAGGATGATCGTCACGCCGAGCGAGGAATAAACCGCGCTCATGATGGAGCCCTGCGCGTCCGCCGCCGGATTGAACAGCGTGGCGTTTGAAAGCCCTGTCTGGATGGAAACTACCGTGCCCGCCGTATCAAGCGCCGACACCAGAATACGCATCACTGTGCCGATAAAAACGCCGACAAAGGCTTCGGAAATAAGCAGCATCAGCAGCGTGTTGGTATTACCGGGAATAGCCGGCAAGTGAGGGGCGAGGACAGGCGTGAGGACAAAGCTTATCGACAAGGCGAACAGCAGGCGGATCATCGGCGAAACGAAACTGTCGCCGATCCCCGGCATGATCATCAGCGCCAGCCCGAAGCGCATGAAAATCAGCAGAAAGGCGAAGATGTTGCCGACAATCAGTTCCTGCAGGAAGCTTTGCATTTATATGAAAACCAACTTCAATACCACACACTATCTGTATGTATATTATAAGTTCTAGCCCTTTATTACCAGCAACAAAATCAGAAGGGGGTATTTTGGACTTTTGGGTGCCGGTGTTTTGGTTTCATCGTGTCAATCTGCAATATTGTTTTGATATAATCCGGATTATCCTGGGGAGGCATGCCGGCGTATCTGGCAAGTTCCGTATAGACACCCGTTATGTAGTCTTTGATTGCCGCCAATGTAGGGTACGCACCCGTTTCAGGATGCGGATAGGCAAGTAATTTGAGTGTGCCGCATTTCGCAGCGCCCTCAGATAGGGGGGGCTGCGTGTAGTCTATAGGAAGGACAATTGCGCCCCACTTTTTATACATTCTGATACGCAGCGCAGGATCCATGACATCGTTTTCCGGCGATATTTTCTCAGGGTCATTACATTCAAGAAAAATGCCCCTCAATTTACGGCCTTTGTTAGCCGCAGATTGGAGCAGGGCATAATTGTTGGCATTATTCAGGATATGCCCCAGACCCCGATTTCTGAATTCCGGAGCCGTGGCGAGGTAGGCCAGCGAACCTACATCGTGATTGCTGTAGTAATATCCGACTGCAATGGCTTTTATGCAGGGACGGGATGAATCCAGATTTTCGCCTAAAATTGAAATTGTGATATTTACGCTGGCGTCTCGGCTTTTCAGGTTATCCAGCCAGGAGGCTAATGATTCACGGTCTTTTTCCATAGGGAAAGAGGGCTCATATACGCCCTTATAAGCCTTGACGAGCAGGGAAATGGACTTCGGATTGTCACCTTCCACGACGTGAACGTCATTCCCATCCAGTTTTTTGATTCTGAGAAAGTGTCGCGCCTTCTCATTAAACTCTTTATTCACGCAAAAACTCCTCAAGGGCCACACAGCTTGCCAAGCAAATGTCTTTGATTCTTGTAAAAGATCAGATACAAAAAATATCCTAGTAGAGGAATCTGAGCAATGAAAGAAAAAATTTTCCCTGATCTGTGCGGGAAGAAATGGGCAGAGGTCAATCTGGATGATCTGGCGCGGAAAGACTTCACGGGAGAAGAAAATCCTCTCCTTGATCCGGAGAAGTGCAACGCCTGGGTTCTTGACATCGCGCGGCGGCGCGGCGTGGATTTCACTTACGGCGGGTATCTTGAAGACCGCTCTTATCTATGGCGCGGCCACTACCTGCCGGCAGGGCCTCAGGCGCATTTGGGCGTTGATTACAACGTTCCGGACGGCACGCGCGTGGCTTTATGCGCTGATGCCAAAGTGGTACACATCGGGCGGGATAACTCTTTTGGTGGATGGGGAGGAGTATTGATATTCAAGCTTGACCAACCTCCGGTTACAGGCGCGGACTATCTCTACTACGGGCATCTGGCGTGGGATGACACGGTCGCCGTTGGGGATAAACTGGCGGCAGGAGATATCGTGGGACGTATCGGGAAGCCTCATGAGAACGGGGTATGGTTCCCGCATCTTCATGTGCAGCTTGTCTCGGAAAAGCAAATGAAGATGGCGGCGGGCGGCAATCCGCTGGCCGTTGACGGTTATATGCCGCCACCCGTGTCAGAGACGGATTTCCCTGACCCGAGGCCGTTTATAGAATTATAAATTTCCGCTAATTCATCCCGACAATCGTATCGGCAATCTTCTGCGTGAAGGCGATGAGGAGGGCGATCATCATCGGGAACATGACGAAAATGGTGGCAAAAATCGCCATGATCTTCGGCACGAAGGTCAGCGTCATTTCCTGTATCTGCGTCAGCGCCTGCACCAGTGAGATAAGAACGCCGACCACAAGACCGACCATCATCACCGGTGCCGAAATTTTGATTGTCAGCATAATGGCTTCACGTGTGAAGTCGATTATTTGAGTTTCATCCATGAGAAAAGCCCAAGTCCTGCTTACATCGGTGTGCGCATAACCGCTTCGTAAGCTTGCACCACTTTGTCGCGGACGGCAAGCACCGTGTTCAGGGCCATTTCGGCGTCGGTGACCGCCTGCAAAACGTCCGTCATATCGGCTTTTCCGGCCAGTGCGGCACCGGAAACTTTTTCGCTTTTATGCTGCATGTCGACGGCGGATTCGAGGGATTTTTTCAGCAGGTCGCCGAAGGCCGCTCCGGAGGAGGCCTCCGCGCCGGAGTCCGAACCCGCTGCTTTCTTAAGCTGGTTAAGCGCTGCGGAATAGGCGGTGGTGGCGTCTGTAATGTTTGCCATATTTTAAACTCCTTATGTTTTACCTGCTCAGCAGGTCGAGGGTGCGCATCAGCATCCCTTTGGCCATATCGATAACGCCAAGGTTGGCTTCGTAAGATCTCTGGGCTTCCCGCATATCCATTATCTCGATCAGCGGATTGACGTTCGGCATTTTGACATAGCCGTTTTTGTCGGCGGCGGGATGGCTGGGATCATACTTCAGGATAAAATCGGAGCGATCCGCCATAACCTTATCGACCGCTACTTCCTGCAGGCCGTTGGCTTTATCAAGGACGTTTTTAAAAGTAACGACCCTGCGCTGGTAGGGAGCCTGACCTTTGCCTTTGCCTGTGGTTTCCGCATTGGCCAGATTTTCGGAGATAACGCGCATACGCACGCCCTGCGCCTTCATCCCTTTTGCGGCCTGCGTCATTGCGTCAAGTAAATCCATGTCTTACCTCATTCTTTTAATCTTTATTATTGAGACCTCAGCGAGGCCTTCAGCATATCGATGTTTTTCTGATAGATCGTCGTCGTCAGGCGATGATCGGTATAGTTTTCATTCATCTTCAGCAGTTGCTCTTCAAGGACGACGGCATTGCCGGAAGGGGATGTCTCGTAAGGATTTTTCTGGTTCTTGCCGACAGGTCTGCCGGAAGCGCCCGTGGCGCCGTTGAGGTCCAAATGTTTCGGATCCGTCGTGGCGAGGTGCATTGCGCCGCCCAACGAAAGTGAACTTGTAGAACTTTCCAGCATCCCTTTGAAATCCAAAGGTGCTACATCCTGAGGTTTGTAACCCGGCGTATCGGCATTGGCGACATTCTGCGCCAAGACCTTCTGGCGTGTTTCATGCCAGTGCATCTTTTTAATAGCCGCCTGCATCAGCGTCAAATCTTGTGTGGTCATCCCTTAACTCCCCACATGAGTGTATCACATTATTCCAATATGTATTGTGACATTATTGTCGTTAACATCTCGTAAACTTTTGCTACACTTGTTTTGAAAGGGCTCGGTTATGGTCAATATTCTGGATAATTTCCCTGAAGACGGCAAGAAAGATAAAATTGAATCGGAAAAGAGCCGCCGTCACGCCGCCGTCGCCCTGAAAAAATTCGGTGTGGACGAGAGCGCTATCCCGAAGGTGGTCGCCGCAGGTTACGGTAAACTGGCGGAAGAAATCGTGCGTCTGGCCTTTGAGAACGGCATCAAGGTGCGGGAGGACAAGGATCTGGCCCAGATGCTGGCGGCGATCGAGCTGGATAGCGATATTCCCTCAGAAGCATTAGTCGCCATTGCCGAAATTCTAGCTTATGTTTATAAAGCTAACGGAACGTACCAGTCCACAAAAGAAACAAAACCGGATACAGGTGAGGCAGATGGTAAATAAAGAAAACGGGGCGGCGGAAATCGGCAAGCGGCTGAGGGGGATTGTCGATTACGTGCGCGACTGCCAGGCGCGCGTGACCAAGGGCGAGATCATGGATCTGCAAGGGCTCGATAAAAACGTGATCGATGTTTGCGACGCCATTGCCGAACTGCCGGAAAAAGACGGTCAGGCGCTTGAAAGCCAGATGACCCAGTTGATCGACTCCCTTGAAGTGCTGGCGCGCACCATGAAGGAACAACAGGATAATTTCAGCGCTACGGAGGTTAAATAATCCATGGATATGCTTCTTCTTTTAAAATTTGCCAGCGTTTTTGTTTTCGTCATCTCGCTGATGCTGTTGTTTTCGTGGTTCCTGAAGCGGCTGGGGCTGGGCGGGACTCCCCTGCGGAATACCGACAAAAAGCGTCTCAAGATTGTCGAGTATCTGCCGATCGATCACCGCCGCCGCCTTGTGCTGGTGCGGTGCGACGACCGCGAGCATCTGCTGGTGCTGGGGCAGGAGAGCGAAACGGTTGTAGCAACAGACATCGCTGCAAAGGAAGAGGACGACCACATCGTCGCGTTTGCAACAAGGGACCCGCGTAATGTCAAGATTTAAGCCAGTTCGTCACCCCCGCGAAGGCGGGGGTCCATCTTCACGTTGGCGCAAATGGATTCCCGCCTTCGCGGGAATGACAGCTTTATTAGTGCTGGCCATCCTCTTCATCCCGAGCGAAGTCTGGGCGCAGAGCCTGACGCTTGACCTCGGCGGCAAAGCCGGCGGCGATGCGGGCGCGGACGGCGGCTCGGTTGCCGGACGCGTGGTCCAGATGGTTATTCTGATAACCGTCCTCTCGCTGGCGCCGTCCATCCTGGTGATGATGACGTCGTTCACGCGGATTGTGGTGGTGCTGTCGTTCCTGCGCACCGCGCTCGGCACGCAGCAGACGCCGCCGAATACCGTGCTGCTGAGCCTCGCGTTGTTCCTGACCTTCTTCATCATGACGCCGACCATTCAGGCGTCCTACGATCAGGGCATCAAGCCGCTGATGGAAGGCTCGATGGACGAGATGGAGGCGATGCAGAAGGCCGTCACGCCGTTCAAGCAGTTCATGCTCAAGCACGCGCGGGACAAAGACCTGACGCTGTTCATGAACCTGAGCAAGACCAAAAAGACCGACGACGCGATGGCGACGCCGCTGCAGGTGGTCATTCCGGCCTTCATGATCTCCGAACTGCGCCGCGCCTTCGAAATCGGCTTCCTGATCTTCCTGCCGTTCCTGATTATCGACATGGTGACCTCGTCCATCCTGATGTCGATGGGTATGATGATGCTCCCGCCGGTCATGATCGCCCTGCCGTTCAAGATCATCTTCTTCGTGCTGGTCGACGGCTGGTATTTGATTGCGGGGAGTCTGGTGCAGAGTTACGGGGCGGGGTAAGGATTTAATTTCAATTTACTCAGACCCCTTTGATTCCGTTTGATTCTTGAGGACAAAGCAGAAGCGTAGGGCGATGGGGTGACGATGAAGTTTAAGATGAATTTTTGGTACTTCACGGGATTGTTCGGCTTGGCGGGTGCTGTAATGCCTACAATATTGTTGTTGATTGCGATTTTTTTACACACATTCGAGAGTCAATCTACTCAATTAATTTCTAGCTTCGTGTTTCAAAACATCGCGTTGGTCTTGTGTCCTCCGTCTATTATCGCAATGGATGAAACTGGTGGCTATGGACAGGTAGCGACGATAATTATAGCGAATGCATTATTATATGTGTTCG
>JAHFPI010000138.1 GCA_023266795.1 Rhodospirillales bacterium | reverse complement strand
ACGCCGACGACCCAGCTTGAATCCATGCGCGGCTTGAAGATGCGCGCCGCCCCCTCTTCCGCAAGCTGCAACAGCGCCTCGCCGAGGTGCTTGGTTTTCAAAGGATCGTCAAGGCGCACGCGCTGCAAATGTTCCGGCGCATAGCTAGGAATGCCGGTGACATGCAGGCTTTCGCCCTCCGTCAGCGTATCGCCGATGCGCAGGTTGCCGTGATTGGGGATGCCGATAATATCGCCCGCATAAGCCTCCTCTGCCACTTCGCGCTCCTGCGCGAAAAAGAGCAGCGGATTGTGGACGGTGATCATTTTATCCGTGCGGACATGCTTCAGCTTCATGCCGCGCTTGAAGTGTCCGGAACAGAGGCGGGTGAAGGCAATGCGGTCGCGGTGCTTCGGGTCCATGTTCGCCTGGATTTTAAACACAAAACCCGTGACCTTATCCTCCGTCGTCTCGATGATGCGTTCTGCCGCAGGCTGCGGCTGCGGCGCGGGCGCAAAGCGTTTCAGCCCGCCCAGCAGCTCGCCGATGCCGAAGTTATTGAGCGCGCTGCCGAAAAAAACCGGCGACAGGTGGCCCTCGAGATAGGCTTTGCGGTCCATCGGCTTGCAGGCGCCGCGTATCATGGCGACATCTTCACGCAGTTTGGCGGCGGCGTGCGCCGGCAGTAGCCGGTCAATCTTCGGGTCATCAAGACCTTTGCATTTCTCCGCCTGGCCCAGCTTGGTGCCTTTCGTGCGTTCCATCAGCATGAGCTGGTCATCAAGCAGGTCGTAACAGCCGAGGAATTCTTTTCCCATGCCAATCGGCCAGCTCGCGGGCGTCACATCCAGCGCCAGCGTCTTCTCGACTTCATCGAGCAGGTTGAAAGGGTCCTGCCCTTCGCGGTCAAGCTTATTGATAAAGGTGATGATCGGCAAATCCCGCAAACGGCAGACTTCAAAGAGCTTCCGTGTCTGGGTCTCAATCCCTTTGGCATGATCGAGGACCATGATGGCGGAATCGACGGCCGTGAGCGTGCGGTAGGTATCCTCGGAGAAATCCTCGTGGCCGGGCGTATCGAGCAGGTTGAACTTGATGTCGTCATAATCGAAGGTCATGACGCTGGAGGCAACCGAAATCCCGCGCTCCTGCTCCACCTTCATCCAGTCCGACCGCGCCATGCGCATATCCCGCCGCGCCTTGACCGCCCCCGCCAGCTGAATCGCCCCGCCGAACAACAGCAGCTTCTCCGTCAGCGTGGTCTTGCCCGCGTCGGGGTGGGAGATGATGGCGAAGGTGCGCCTGCGGTGGATTTCATCGTTCATGGTCATTTAGTGTATTTCCTTCAATTCATCAACCGCTCAACCATCAGCTTTCCTGCACTGGCTTCGATCTTCCATTTGCCTGGTTCAATTATTTGGGGGTTAATTTTTGCTGTAATAATGGCAGATTCCATGGCAAGAGCGTAAGAAATACGTGGATTTAACGCCTCTTTAGCCCACCCAATAAGCTGGGCGGCAACAAATGAAATAACGACTGGCCAATGAGATTCTTGAAGAGGAGGTTCAATACCAGACGGAATTCCCTTTGGAAGAGGAAGCGTTAATATCTTACACGCAAATGGCCATAGTATTTTAAGCGCTTCAACAGGCTGAAGCGCTGGCTGGTGGCCAGAAGGTGCACGAATTCTCCCAAACTCTGTTTTTCCCATGGTACGCACCACATGTTCCACCATTTCTTTAAAATCCGGCAAATCTTTCATTTGGATCCCTCCGGCTTGCATTGCCGTTGCTCCAGCCATTTTATAAAGCGTCAATTGGCTTCCGGGATCGTTAAAAAGGAAAGTGTTTATCCAATCCCCCACTAGGTATGTCTCACCAGAAATTTGTCCCAGTACAAGGCTAGTCTTAGGCAACTCTTCTTTATTGATTAATGTTGCCGCCACTCTACCCAAAGCCGCATTTTGTGCAGCAAATCCCGCCAATGCTCCTATTGCAACCATAAGTGTTTCTGCATGCACACCCCGCTCATTTCGAAGACGCTCCAATAAATTGATGCGGAGATTACCGACAGCTAAATTCCCGGTAATATTTGACTGAGGCTGCCAAGGAAAGTTATTCACCGGCGCAGTAGGCGGAGAATCTTTACTTGTATCGGCACCCGATGGGCCTTGCTTTTTGCCAAACATATTTATCTTCCTAATATCTAATTCAGAGAGAAGGATGAGCTTTAAAAAATCTTCCCCTCAAACGGGTTCTGCCCGCTTTCGTCCTCCACCTCGATCACCCAGACGTCCGGGTCGCGCGCGATGGCTCGTTGGATATACTGGTCGGCGCGGGTTTCGTCAACCGCCGCGCCTTCAAAAACATCCATCCAGCCCATATTCCCGCTGCTGTCGCGGGACTGGTTGAGGAGTTTGCAGCCTTTTCCGCGCATGACAATCCTGACCATGACGGTGCCGGATGCCGCAGCGCCCCTGTGCACCACATAAACCGGCAGCCCCCTCGCCGTACACTGGCGGAGATGCGCCGTAACCCAGAGTTCTGTGGGAAGCCGTTTGTCCATTCTCTTAAGGAATACGCACCGGTTCGCCGGTATCCAGCGTCCTGTCGATCGGGAAATCAAGGAACACCTTCGTGCCCTTTCCCTCCCTCGATTCCAGCGCCAGCGCGCCGCCATGCAGCTCCATCATTGCCTTGGCGAGCGGAAGGCCGAGACCCGTTCCCTGCCCGTTGCAGTGCCGTGGGTCGTTCACCTGGCCAAACGGCTCCAGCACGACCTTCAGCTTGTCCGCCGGGATGCCGCAGCCCTCGTCTTCAATGACAAGACGCAGGTGATGATCGGGCAGGACATACGCCCGCGCCTTCACGGTCTTGCCGGCAGCGGAGAATTTTACGGCGTTGGACACAAGGTTAATCAAAATCTGGCGCAGCAGCCGCTGGTCGGCCTTGAGATGCGGCAGGGAAGGATCGATTTTGAAATCGAGATCGATCGACACCGCCTGCGCCCGGTCGCCCATGATCCGCACCACGGAATCCAGCACCTCGGAAATCGCCACTTCGCTCTCGATCAGTTCGACCCTGCCGGCCTCGATCTTCGACATATCGAGGATGTCGTTGATGATGTCGAGCAGGTGGCGGGAGCTGAAATGGATATCCGCCATGTATTCTTCGTATTTCGGGTTATTGAGCGGCCCGAACAGGTGGTTTTTCATCAGCTCGGAAAACCCGATAATGGCGTTCAGCGGCGTCCGCAGCTCATGGCTCATGTTGGCGAGGAAAGAGGATTTGGCGCGGTTGGCGTCATCGGCTTCCTCTTTGGCGCGGATCATGCTGCGCATCATGTTCTTGCGCTCCGTGATGTCGCGCGTGGTCGACACCATGAAACGGCGTTTCTGGCTCAGTTCCAGCAGCGCCGTAGTGAGCATGACCTCCGCGACGCTGCCGTCCTTCCGCAGCAACTGCACCTCCCGCGTTCCCTGCCGTCCGCGATTGATAAAGGCGGTATGGAGCTTCCGCGAGAGTGCATGGTCTTCCGGCGGCACGATGACAAGGAACTCTTCTCCCAGCAGGTCTTCCCGCTTCCAGCCGTACTCGGCCAGAAAGCTGTCATTGACGCGCACGATCCTGCCGTGATGGTCGGTCACCACGATGCCCATACCGCTGGCGTCGAACAGGGAGGTCATCAGCATCAAAGCGTCATCGCGCTCATACTGCAGATGCAGGCTGTCCGCCGTGTCGGGGCGCACGATGATATCAATGAAGCGCACCCTGCCCTCGGCATCGAGTATCGGGTTGAGGATAAATGCCTGCACCCGCACACCGCCCGGAAAGCGGGGCAGCGTATTGAAGGTCGCGGTTTTGCGGGTCTTGATGCAGGAGCGGAGGGATTGCTCCACCTGCTCGGCGACCGTGCTGTCGAATAACTCCGCCGGCGTCCGCCCCAGCATCTTCTCGCGCGGAATGTCAAAATAGCTCGCGGCGGCGGCATTGACCTCGGCATAAACGCAACGATCTCCCGGCTCTACGGCAACCACCATGCGCCCGACCGGAGACTTCAGGAAAAAATCCCGGAAGTCCCTGTCTGACACAACGCTTTTCACAACGGTTTTTTCAATCACTGCCATTCGTCGTCCAGCTTGCTGCACGTGTCTCTCCCATTATTGGTAACATGTAAATAACCAAAAACTGGTTAATAAAACCTTGCGGGATGGCCTACGGCAAAAGCTTTTTTTAAAGATCACAATGTTATGTCAAGAAACGACCCACGCTGCCTGCGCCGCATCCAGCGTTTGGGTTTTAATTGCATGGCGCACTTCGCGCATCAGGCGATTCATGGTGGTTACATTATGGATTGATAAAAGCTGCATACCCAGCAGTTCCCCCGTCCTGAAGAGATGATGAATGTAAGACCGGCTATGGCTGCGGCAGGCGTAACAATCGCAGCTCTCATCCACCGGCGCGGAATCTTTCAGGTAGCGGGCGTTGCGCAGGTTCATCCGTTCCTTGGGCGCCCCCTTCACCAGCGCCCAGCCATGCCGCGCCATGCGGGTCGGCGAAACGCAGTCGAAAGTGTCCATCCCCAGCCGGACATTGCTGAACACATCGATAAAACTGCCGATGCCGAGAAGATGCACGGGGCGGTCGGGATGGATATGCGGCGCGCACATGGCGACGACGTCATACATCTGCTCCTTGTTCGCGCCTAATGATCCGCCGATGGCTGTCGCAAAGAAATCCCGGTCGCGGGTGTATTCGCAGCTTTGCTGCCGCAGATCGGGATAGACGCCGCCCTGCACGATGCCGTACATCGCCTGTTTGCCGTCATCAAGGCGCTTATGCTCGGCCAGCGACCTGTCGCCCCAGCGCATGCTCATCTCCATCGAGCGCGCCATATATTCCTTATCGACATGAAAGGGCGTGCACTCATCAAGCTGCACGATCAGGTCAGCGCCCAGCTTCCGCTGGATCTGGACGGATATTTCCGGCGACAGGAAATGTTTGCTCCCGTCAAGATAGGAACGGAATTCCGCGCCCTCCTCTGAAATTTTGAGAACGCTGTTGGGACGGTCGCGCTGGCCGCGCCCCTTGATTTCATCGGCAACCGAACCATGCCCGAGCGAAAAAATCTGGAATCCACCGCTATCGGTGAACATCGGGCCGTCCCAGCCCATGAACTTGTGCAACCCGCCCATCTCCGCCACCAGATCCGCGCCCGGCGACAGCATGAGATGGTAG
>JAHFPI010000137.1 GCA_023266795.1 Rhodospirillales bacterium | reverse complement strand
GACCAAGGCGTTTGCCATGGAAAAGCATACGCTGGTTTCCGCCTTCGTGGCGGCGAACAAGGAAGTATGGAGTATCTCCGTCAGCACACTGAAAGCCCTCGGGCAGATGATTGCCGGTACGCGCAGTACCGATGAGCTGGGGGGGATTCTGCGGATTGGCGCCTATGCCGGTGATTTTGCCCAGGAGGGGGTCGTTTCGCTAATTACTTTTGCCGCTTTGTTGTCGGTTAATCTGGGATTAATTAACTTTTTGCCTATCCCGATGCTGGACGGTGGACACTTGGCGTTTTACGCTATGGAAAAAGCTAAGGGGAAACCGACGAGCGAACGTTTCCAGGAATACGCTTTAAGGGTTGGCTTGGTGTTTTTACTTGGTATTATGCTGTTTGCCACATGGAATGACCTCGTCCAGCTTAAAGTAATCGCCTACATCAGAAATCTATTCCCCTAAATCACAACAATAAAAAAAGACCTCAATGAAAACATCCCTGATATTCCAAAGATTTATGGCCACGCTCCTGTTTGCGGTGGTGGTGTCCTTTGCCTGCGGCGTTCACGCGGCGGAGCAGGAGATCAATGAGATCAAGGTGGAAGGCAACCAGCGGATCGAAACGGCAACCGTCCTTTCCTATATAGACATCCAGAAAGGCGACCCCTTTGAGCAGGCTTCGCTGGATCGTGCGCTAAAAAATCTCTATGCGACAGGACTTTTTGCGGATGTCTCGATCCATCAGCAGGGTCCCGATCTCGTGGTGAAGGTGGCGGAGAATCCGATCATCAACGAGATCCGTTTTGAGGGAAACAAAAAGCTCAAGTCAGAGGATTTGCAGTCCGAGCTTCAGTTGAAGCCGCGTCAGGTGCTGACCCGCACCAAGGTGCAGGCGGACGTGGAGCGGTTGCAGGAAATGTACCGGCTGAGCGGGCGTTTTTCCGCCGTGATCGATCCCAAAATCATCAAGATGGACCAGAACCGCGTCAATCTGGTTTTCGAAGTCACCGAAGGCCCGGAAACGCTGATCTCGCGCATCAGCTTTATCGGCAACAAACATTATAGCGACGATGCGCTGCAGAAAGTCATCCGCAGCCGGGAAGACCGCTGGTACAGGTTCTGGACATCGGACGACAAGTACGATCCCGACCGTCTCGCCTACGATCAGGAACTGCTGCGGAAGTTTTATCTGGAGCATGGTTATGCCGATTTCCGCGTGGATACGGCGGTGGCGGAACTATCCCCCGACCGCAAGAACTTTCTGGTGACGTTCTCCGTGGACGAGGGGGAACGCTATAAAATCGGCAAGATCAATCTCCAGAGCAATATTCCCGATCTGGACGCGGCGCCGCTGAAAGATACGGTTACCTTCAAATCCGGCGACTGGTACAAAATGAGCGCGCTGGAGAGCTCTGTCACCAAGATGACCAACGAACTGGGCAACCGCCAGTTTGCCTTTGTAGATATTCAGCCGGGCGTGACCCGTAACAAGGAAGACCATACAGTCGATATTAATTTTACAATTAACGAAGGCCAGAAAACTTTTGTCGAAAACATCAATATCAGCGGCAACTCGCGCACGCTCGATGAGGTCATCCGCCGGGAAATGCTGCTGGTGGAAGGGGATCCCTTCAACGCCGACAAGATCAAGAAATCCGAACAGGCTATCAAGGATCTCGGGTTTTTTGAAAAGGTCGAGGTCAAGCCGCAGCCTGGCAGCGCTCCCAACAAGACAAACATCGATGTGAAGGTCGAAGAAAAATCCACCGGCGAGCTTTCGATCGGGGCCGGATATTCCACGACCGACGGGCCTCTGGCGGATTTCACGATCAAGGAGAAAAATTTCCTCGGCAAGGGGCAGCAGCTATCGCTGTCCTCGACGCTGGCAGCCAAGAAGACGGAATTTAATTTCAGCTTTACGGAGCCGTATTTTTTAAAGCGGGATTTAAGCGCAGGAGTCGACCTGTTCCATGTGACGCAGAATCTGCAGACGCAAAGTTCCTACGATAGCCGGCGCGAAGGCGGCGGGCTGCGTCTGGGGTATCCGCTGTCGGAAAAATGGCGGCAGAGCCTAAATTACAGGTATGAAACCAGCGAAATTACCAATGTCAAACCGACAGCTTCCAACTTTATCCAGCAGCAGGCGGGAAAACGCAGCACCTCTGCCGTGTCACAGGCTCTGGCGTATGATACAAGGGACAGCAAGCTCGATCCGACGGAAGGCTTTATCGGTCGCATCACCACCGAAGTGGCCGGTCTTGGCGGTCAGGCTCAGTACTATAAGGCAGACGTGGGCGGGACATATTACTACCCTGTTGCGGATAAATGGGTTTTGAGCCTTCTGGGCGATGCGGGCTATATCCATGGCTGGGGCGGGCAAACGGTGCGCATTAACGAGCGTTTCTATATCGGCGGCGATACGCTGCGCGGATTTGCGGATTCGGGTATCGGACCCCGCGATTCCCTCAGCGGCGACGCTCTGGGCGGCAACCGCTTCTGGCGCGGATCCCTCGAGCTTGATTTCCCGACGGGGCTTCCGGAGGATTTGGGGCTCTCGGCGCATACTTTTTCCGATTTCGGGGATCTCTGGACGCTGGATAACGCCGGCCCCACAATTCAGGACGTAAGCGGCCTGCGTGCGTCCGCCGGCGCCGGTGTTTCGTGGCGCTCGCCGTTGGGGCCTGTGCGGATTGATCTGGCGAAGCCGATCAGGAAAGAAAGTTATGATAAAGTGCAGCAGTTCAGGTTTAGTTTTGGTACAAGGTTCTAGAACAATTAACAAAATGAGGAAACAAATGAAGACGATTAAAGGGACTATTCTGGCGATGGGTGTTGTGGCGATGACAGGGTTTTCCCTGCCGGCTTTGGCCGCTAACGATCCCGCGTCAGCCGGGCAGACTTTCGGCGTGGTGGACATGAACAAGGTCATGCAGGTGACGGACGCCGCAAAAGATGTTTTCAGCCAGCTGGAAAACAAGCGCAAGGAATACCAGACCCAGATTTCAAAAGAGGAAGATGCGCTCCGCTCCGCCGAGCAGGAGATCGTGAAGCAGAAAGACGGCCTTTCCAAGGATGCGTTTGAGGCGAAACGCAAGCAATTCGAGGAAAAAGTCCTTCAGGGGCAAAAGCTGGTTCAGGACCGCAAGCGGATACTGGATCAGGCCTTTAACAGCTCAATGAGCGACTTGCGCAAGGAAGCGGCAAAAATCGTTGCCGAGGCTGCGCAGGAAAAGCACTATTCAGCTGTCTTTACCCAGGATGCGGTGATGATTTCCACGCCTGATCTGGACATGACGGAAACCGTCATCGAGCGGATGAACAAAAACGTCAAAAAAATAGCTGTCAACTGGACGGCCGCTTCCGCTTCGGAAGAAGCGCCTGCTGCTAAAAACAGCAAGAAGAAATAGGCAGGGTCGGGTTTTAACGAGATGGCTGACCGGCGTTTTTTCACCTTGGCGGGATCCTTTCAGTTAGGCCAACTCGCGGAAATGACGGGAGCTATATTGTCTGACCCGTCGCAGGCGGGCGCGGTCATGACCGATGTCGCGCCTCTGGATACGGCCGAGAAAACGCATCTGAGCTTTCTTGATAACAAGAAGTATATGGACGTCTTCAGGACGACAAAGGCGGGAGCCTGTTTTGTGCGTCCGGAACTGGCGCAATATGCGCCTGCGTCAATGGTTTGCCTGATGCATAAAAACCCTTACAAGGCCTATGCCATCGCGGCGCAGATGTTCTACCCGTCCGGAAAGCCGAAATCCTTTCAGGCGTCGTCAGCCGTGATCGACCGTTCTGCAACGCTTGGCGCGGACTGTAGCATTGAGGATGGCGTCATTATCGGCGCCAACGTCAAAATCGGCAATCGCTGCCGTATTCAGGCGCACGCGGTGATCCGTAACGGCGTTGAAATCGGCGATGACTGCGATATAGGGCCGCATACCACCATTACGCATGCGCTGATCGGCTCGAAAGTGCGCCTCCATGCGGGGGTCTGCATTGGCAGGCAGGGTTTCGGTTTTGCGATCGATCCTGCGGGCTATGTCGCCGTTCCCCAGCTGGGGCGGGTGATTATTGAGTCCGATGTCGAGGTCGGCGCCAATACTACGATTGATCGCGGCGCGGGGCCGGATACCGTGATCGGGCAGGGAACGCGCATCGATAACCTTGTCCAGATCGGCCACAACGTAAAACTGGGTAAATATTGCATTATCGTGGCACAGGTGGGCATTTCCGGCAGTGTGCAGATCGGGGACTATACCATGCTCGGCGGGCAGGTCGGGGTGGCGGGCCATATAAAAATAGGCGCTGGCGCGAAAATTGCCGCCCAGTCCGGCATCATGCGCGATGTTCCGGCGGGAGGCCAGTATATGGGATCGCCTGCCGTGCCGATGAAACAGGGGATGCGGCAGACAGCTTTACTGGCGAAAATGGCGACAAAAAAAGAGGTAATAACAGATGAGTAATACCGTGATTGATATCCGGCGTATCATGGAGATGCTTCCGCACCGTTATCCGATGCTGCTGATCGACCGCCTGCTGGATATTGTCCCGAACGAGAGCGCTGTCGGCCTCAAAAACGTGACGATCAACGAGAACTTTTTTCAGGGGCACTTTCCCGGCGCGCCGGTGATGCCGGGTGTGCTGATTATCGAGGCGATGGCGCAGACTTCGGCGGCGCTTGTCGTGCATTCTGCGGGGCAGGCGCTGGAAGGCAAGCTGGTTTATTTTATGGCGATCGAAGCGGCCAAATTCAGGAAACCGGTGGTGCCGGGGGATACGCTGCATATTCATGTTAAAAAAGAACAGAACCGCCGCAACGTCTGGAAGTTCCAGTGCGAGGCGAAGGTTGGCGCCGACTTGTGCGCTGAAGCGATGATCACGGCGATGATCATGGACGGTGTGGCGCCATGACAACCCATGTCCATCCGACGGCGGTGATCGAAAAAGGCGCGGAAATGGCTTCCGGCGTCAAAATCGGCCCTTACTGCGTGGTGGGCGGGAATGTCAGGCTGGGCAGCGGCGTCGAGCTTAAATCGCATGTTGTCGTTGACGGCCATACGACGATCGGTGACGAGACGGTGGTTTTTCCCTTCGCATCGCTTGGCCATGCGCCGCAGGATTTGAAATACAAAGGCGAAAAATCGGAGTTGCTGATCGGCAAGCGCAATAAAATCCGCGAGCACGTTACCATGAACCCCGGCACCGAAGGCGACAGGATGAAAACGGTTGTCGGCGACAATTGCCTGTTCATGATGTCGTCGCATGTCGCGCATGACTGTATCGTCGGCAATAACGTCATTCTCGCCAACAA